>SICJ01000003.1 GCA_009691505.1 Candidatus Parcubacteria bacterium
GCGCATACTAAAACGGGTGGCTTTAAAATATCCTTATTATTACTTCAAAATCGAAATCCCCAACTCCTTCATGTGCTTCGCGTCAATCTCTGATGGAGCTTTCATCATTAGGTCGCGACCTTCGCCGGTTTTTGGGAATGCGATAACTTCGCGAATATTTGGCTCGTTCTGCAAAATCATAACGATACGATCAATGCCAGGAGCAAAGCCACCGTGCGGAGGAGTACCAAAACGAAACGCCTCAAGCATGTGCGCAAACTTTTTCTGTTGCTCTTCTTCGCTCACACCAAGCAATTCGAAAACTTTCTTTTGCATATCTGCTTTGTGAATACGAATACTACCGGAGCTGAGCTCAAAGCCGTTGAGCACAAGGTCGTATGAGTTGGCGCGGATAGAATAAATGTCGTCGCTGTGCTTTCCGCCGCTTTCTGCTGCCATAAATTTATCCACGTCTTCGTCTTTTATAGAACAAAATGGATGATGCGCCGCTGTGATATTTCCCTCTTTATCTTTTTCAAACATTGGAAAATCTAGAATCCAAGCAAAAGCCAATTCGTTTTCGTCGGCCTTGTCTTTTCGCAAGTCGGGCTTGTCGGTACCGTATTTTTCTAACGACTCAGCGTATGTAATGCGAGGAAAAGGTGTTTGTGATATTTTTTTGTGCGGATAAAGCTCGGCAATTAGCTGCACGAACATTTTTTCTGTGTACTGCAAAATATCTTCTTGTGTTACGAAAGACATTTCAAAGTCTAGCTGTGTAAACTCTGGCTGTCGGTCGCCACGAGTGTCTTCGTCGCGGAAACATCGAGCAATCTGAAAATATCTTTCAAAACCTGCGACCATAGAAAGCTGTTTAAATTGTTGCGGAGATTGTGGAAGCACATAAAATTTTCCATTTTCAAGACGAGACGGCACAACGTATTCGCGTGAACCTTCTGGTGTGCCTTTCATCATTATTGGCGTTTCAATTTCCACGAAATCATTGTCGTGCATATATTTGCGGAAAAAAGTGATGATTTTGTCGCGCATTCGGATGTTTTTCTGGAGGCGTGGACGGCGTAGGTCTAGATAACGGTATGTAAGGCGCGTTTCCTCGTTTATGTCTCTACCGTCGTTTCCTACGTCAAATGGAGGTGTTTGAGCCTCGTTTAAGACCTTTATTGCCGTGATTTCTATCTCCAAAGTGCCGTTTGGTTCATCGGCCTTAATCATTTTTTCTGGGCGAGGGTTTACTTTACCCGTGACTTCAATCACCCATTCTGGACGAACGGTATTGGCAAGCGCGTGGGCGTCTGCGTGAGATGGAAGCGCAACCATTTGCACCTTGCCAGACATGTCGCGAAGGTCTATGAAAATGAGCTTGCCGTGATCACGCCGAATGTCCACCCATCCTTTTATGAGGACTTCTTTACCGATATTGTCTGCGAGGTTTTTTATGAGAGTTCGTTCCATGTTGTTAATTTTAAATTTTGGGCGCGATTTATTGATTAAATGTTAAACCGACTTTTTTGCGCACTTCTTCCATCTTTTTCTCTGCTTTCATGTGAGCCTTTTTTCCGCCAGCTGTGAGTAAGTCAATTACATATTCTGGGTCGCTTGCGATTTTCTCGCGCTCTGCTCGAAGTGGCGCGATGAATGCAGAAATTTTGTGAGCGAGGATTTCTTTTGATTCTTTGTAACCAATGCCACCTTTTTCATAACGCGCTTTTAAATCTAGGAAATCTGCATCTGTGCCATTATTTGAAAATAATTTATGAAGCGCAAACACCTTACACTCGTCGGAATTTTTTGGTTCGTCTACACCTTTTGAATCTGTTGGGATTTTCATGACGGCTTTGAGCACTTCTTCGTCGCTCGCAAAAAGCCCGATAGTGTTGTTGTAACTTTTACTCATTTTTTGTCCGTCTGTGCCAGGCACGACAGCAACATCTTTTCTAATTAATGGCTCAGGCATTGTAAAAGTCTCACCGAAAATGCGGTTGAATTTTTCTGCTGTGTCACGCGCGATTTCAATGTGCTGTTTTTGATCCATTCCGACAGGCACAATGTCTGCGCCGGGAAGCAAAATATCCGCCGACATCAAAATAGGATAATCAAACACGCCGACGTTCGTCTCTTTTTCTTTTACTTGTGAATCTTTGAAAGCGTGCGCTCGTGACAAATACGGCATCGTGGTGATGCAATTAAAAATCCATGCAAGCTCTGCAACTTGTGGAGTGTCAGACTGTTTGTATAAAGTGACTTTTTTTGGATCTAGGCCGATAGCGAGATAGTCTATTGCGAGGTCTAGAGTTGCTTGCGAAAGCTCAGTTCCGCTCCAATTTTCTGCCGGGTTACCTGAAGCTACGGAAGTGAGTGCGTGTAAATCTGCAATAAAAATAGAGCAGTCATACTCGTCCTGCATGTCCACCATTTGCTTCATAGCGCCAAAATAGTTGCCAATATGTGGTCGGCCTGTCGGTTTTACACCCGATACCAGTATTTTTTTTCCTGTTCTCATGTTTGAAATAATAGCAGAATAAAAGGCTTTTTCAAAATCTAGGATTGCACTAGATCCCCTCTTTTTTCAATTGCTCAATTATCTTTTTCGCCTCTTTAGAAATTTTGCGAGGGAGTTCAATATTTATTTTTATGAGCAAGTCTCCACGAGTTTTTTTATCTACAGGCACGCCCTTTCCTTTTACGCGTAAAATCTCACCAAAAGAAACATTTTCTGGAATACTTACTTTTATTTCGCCATCAAGCGTAGAAATATTTTGCACTCCACCCAAAAGCGCGTCGGAAAGTTTTATATTTAAATCCATTATAAGATTTTGTCCGTCTTTACGAAATGTTGTGTGACGCTTTACATGAATTTTTACATATAAGTCGCCAGAAACTCCGCCGGAGACAGCTTCGCCTGCGCCAGTCATGCGAATCATTTCGCCATTATCAATACCTGTCGGAATTTTTAGTGAGATTTCTTCTTCTTTTTTGAGCACGCCGAGTCCGCGACATTCACGGCACTTTTCTTTTGGAGTTGTGCCACGTCCATTACATAATTCACAAATGCGTTCGGTTGCGATAGAACCAAGTATGGTGCGTTTTACTTCGCGAATTTTTCCTTTTCCGTTGCAAGTTTTGCAAGTAACATATTCTGTGCTCGGCTCGCCACCTTCGCCTTTACAATGTGAGCACTTTGAAGTTTTTGTGAGTAAAATTTTTCTTTCAACTCCAAAAATTGATTCTGAAAACGATAGTTCTATGTCAATGGAAATGTCGCGACCGCGTTTTGCTTGTTGTCTTTGTCCGCCACCAAAAATGTCGCCAAAAATGTCCCCAAAATCAAAACCTTGACCGCCCTGTGTAAATTGAGAAAAATCAAAACCGCCAAAGCCTTGACCTCCAAACGGACCGCCTTGACCGCCAGTACTAGGACCACCAGAACCGAAAGTCTGTCCGTAAGTATCATATTCTTGACGTTTTTTGTCATCAGATAGGACTCCATACGCTTCGCTCGCTTCTTTAAATTTTGTCTCATTACCACCTTCTTTGTCTGGATGATATTGATGCGCGAGCTTTCTAAACGCTTTTTTGATATCGTTGCTTGATGCGTTTTTTTTGACACCTAGTGTTTCGTAAAAGTCTTTCGCCATTTTTTGTTTTCTTTTTATTCTCGTCTTATTTTTGTTCGTCTGTCTTTGCGTCTGTTTTTGTGTCTGCCTTTGTTTCGGTATCTTCCTTCTTTTCTTCATAATTTACATCTCGCACTTTTTCTTCACCTGTCGCACCCGCATCTGCTCCTGCATCTCCCGCCGGCGCGCCTGCAGGAGCATTTTTACTCATATATTCGCCGATTTTTTGCATTTCAGTAGAAAGTTCTGTCGTTGCTTTCATTATTGCCTCACGCTCTGTGCCGTCTTTTATTTTTTTTACTGCTTCAATTTTCTCATTTACCCCAGCTTTTATTTCTGGAGTAACTTTGTCGCCATTATCACGGATAGATTTTTCTGCAGTATACACCATTTGCTCGGCAATATTTTTTGTCTCCACCATATCTTTTTTCTTTGCGTCTTCTGCGCTGTGCATTTCTGCGTCTTTTTGCATTTTAGCTATATCTTCTTTTGAAAGACCGGAGCTCGCTTCAATACGGATAGACTGCTCTTTTCCGCTAGTTTTATCTTTTGCTTTTACGCTCAAAATACCGTTTGCATCTATATCAAAAGTCACTTCCACTTGCGGTACTCCACGAGGGGCTGTAGGGATTCCGTCCAAAATAAATTTTCCGAGACTTTTGTTGTCGCTCGCCATTGGTCGCTCGCCTTGCACAATGTGAATTTCTACAGAAGTCTGATTGTCAGCTGCAGTGGAATATGTTTGAGATTTTGAAACTGGAATAGTTGTGTTTTTTGGAATAAGAATATTAGCCACACTTCCCATAGTTTCTATACCGAGCGAAAGCGGAATAACGTCAAGGAGTAAAATATCTTTTACATCACCAGAAATAATTCCGCCTTGAATAGCTGCGCCGAGCGCCACCACTTCGTCAGGATTAATAGATTGATTTGGCTCTTTTCCAAAAAGTGCCTTCACAGCTTCTTTAATTTTTGGCATTCTGGTCTGTCCACCCACTAGGATCACTTCATTGATGTCTGAGATTTTAAAAGGTGAAGCCTCCATCGCGCGCTTTGTAATCATAATTGCACGGTCAATAAACTCGCTAGCGAGCTCTTCTAGTTTTGCGCGAGTCATTTTCATTACAAAATGTTTTGGTCCTGACGCATCAGAAGTAATGAACGGAATATTTATTTCTGTTTCGGTCGCAGTAGAAAGCTCGTGTTTTGCTTTTTCTGCAGCTTCGTCTAGTCGTTGTAGAGCAAACGCGTCTTTTATTAGATCAATTCCGCTTTCTTTTTTAAATTCACCTGCTAAATAATGGATTATTTTTTGATCAATATCTTTTCCACCGAGATGGCTGTCGCCGTCTGTAGATTTTACTTCTACAACATCTACAAAAACTTCAAGCACAGAAATATCAAAAGTTCCTCCTCCAAAATCAAAAACAACTATTTTTTCTTCTTTCTTTTTATTAAATCCATAAGCGAGAGCGGCGGCCGTAGGCTCGTTGATTATTCGTTTTACGTCCAAACCTGCGATTTTCCCTGCGTCTTTTGTGGCTTTTCTTTGTGCGTCATTGAAATATGCGGGCACGGTGATTATCGCTTCAGTTATTTTCTCGCCTAGCTTTACTTCAGCGTCGGCTTTGAGTTTTTGGAGAATCATCGCAGAAATTTCTTCTGGACGATAATCCTTGTCGCCCATTTTTACCATTACTCCGCCGTCTGAAGACGAGCTAATGTCATAAGGCACTGTTGCTTTGTCTTTTTGCACTGC
Organism: Candidatus Parcubacteria bacterium; assembly: GCA_009691505.1. Classification (GTDB taxonomy): domain Bacteria; phylum Patescibacteriota; class Minisyncoccia; order Phycocordibacterales; family CALRHW01; genus SICJ01. Next base: position 5,374 of record SICJ01000003.1, read on the forward strand.
AGGATCTTCGTAAGTGTGCCCGATAAATCGCTTGATACCAAAAATAGTATTTTTTGGATTGGTAACAGCTTGGCGTTTTGCGAGAAGTCCCACTGTGCGTTCATTATTTTTAGACAAAGCAATAATAGAAGGCGTGGTCCGTGCCCCTTCTATATTTTCGAGAATCTTTGGTCCGTCGGCTTCCATTATTGCGACCGCACTGTTTGTTGTTCCCAAATCAATTCCTATTACTTTTGCCATAATTTTTTGTTTGTTAAATTTTTGATAAAGTCTTCCTAAATTTTTTGTCGCGGAAAGCGATTTTTCATTTTTCTGTAATTTTTACGAAACACTTTTACTTATTTTCACTTTTGCTGACCGTATTGGTTTATCATTAAGACTATACCCTTTTTGTAAAACTTGAAACACTTTACCATCTTCATCTACATTTTTCGTCTCCACCGTGTCTAATGCTTCATGAAACTGGGGGTCAAAATCCTGCCCCAGAGGGTCAAATTGTTTCAGTCCGTTTTTTTGAAGAATGTCTAGAAGTTGTGAATAAATGTATTCCACCCCGATCCGCCATTCTTTTGGCGATTTCTCCCAAGCTTCTTTATTTTGCATTGCCATATCAAAACTATCTAACACTGGAATGATTTCTGTGATCAGGTTTTTATTTGCAAATTTTACAAGGTTTGAATACATTTCCTCATCACGTTTTCTTGTGTTGATAAAATCTGCTTTCGCTCTCTGCCAGCCGTCCAGATATTCTGCTTTATCTTTTAGTGCAACAGCAATTTTTTCTTTTAATTTTTGAATCGCGATTTTTGGATCTTTTTCGGTATAATCCGCGTCAATATCTACGTCTTTTTCAAAAACGATTTCCTCGTCTACGATTTCGTCGTTTTCAGTTTTTGTGTCTTGATTTTTATCCTTCATGATTTAAATAGATTATCAGATTCAAAAGACTTGAGGAAATAAGTTTTTAAAAACTTTTAGCGCTTTGACCACTGAGGAGCTTTACGCGCTTTCTTGAGTCCAAACTTACGTCGTTCTTTTGCTCGCGCATCTCGTTTTAGTAAACCTGAAGATTTTAGTTTTTTACGAAGTTCTAAATCGTGCTCTACAAGACCTCTAGAAATACCGTGTCGCAGAGCTTGTACTTGAGAGCTGATGCCTCCACCTCGTATTACTGCTGTTACTTTAAATTTTATCGGAGTGGCTGAAATTGAAAATGCTTCAAGTCCAACAATCTGTAATGCTTTTGTAGGAAAATATTCTTCGTATTCTCTATCATTTACCACGATAGAAGTTTTGGATGCTTCTGTCATACGCACGCGAGCTACAGATGTTTTTCGTCTGCCGATAGTTTCTATGTATTTTTTGTTTTCTCCTGTATTCATATTATTCGGTAACAATTAAATTTTTGATTATCTTTGCGCGAAGCTTGTTTATCGGCAACATTCCATATACAGCATCTATGAAAAGATAACTATAACCTTTTTTTGCTAAAAATTGCTCGGCTGTTTTTGTCTTGAGTCCTCCGGGATAACCAGAATACGTAATGTATTCTTTTTCACGGAGTTTTTTTGCGTCAAATATTACCTTTGAAGCATTCACAATGTGAACCTTTACGTTTTCTACAACGTTTGGTGCGTAGTGAGTTGTTTGTTTTCCCATGAGAATTTTCGCAGCTTCACTAGCTACTCTTCCCAACTTTTTATCTTGTGCGTCTATTGTGTGTTTCATAAATTTTTATACAAATTCTATTACGGCCATAGGCGCGCGGTCGCTTACTCTGTTTCCAAGCTTTATAATGCGTGTGTATCCACCTTTTCTTTCTTTATATTTTGGTCCAAGCACATCTACAAGCTTTTTTGTAGCGATGTCACCTATTCTACTTGAAAGTAAACGGCGAGACGCTACTGAATTTGTCTTGCCTTGTGTAACCATTTTTTCTACAACAGGACGAATAGCTTTTGCTTTTGTTTCTGTTGTTTTAATTTTCTCGTTTATTATAAGGGAAAGTACTAGAGATGCAACAAGAGCATTTCTTTGATTTTTTTCTCGGCCGAATTTCTTTTTTGAGCTGTGGTGTCGCATATTATTACTTTAGATTTACTTTAGAGTAACGCCAATATCCTTTAACATTTTTTTAATCTCTGTAACACCTTTTGTGCCAAGACCCTCTATTTCTGTAACGTCTTTTTCTTTCTTTCGCACAAGTCCGCCGACAGTTCGAATATTTGCAGAAGTCAAAGCGTTCATTGTGCGAGCTGAAAGGTTTAGAGATTCTATTCTAGTTTTCAAAAATTCTGGATCAAGGTCTTTTTTATCATCACCTTCACCTTCGCTCTCTTTTTGTATTTCAGGCATTTCCTCTTCTTTAAAACCGATAATCGCCTTTAGCTGATTGATAGTTATTTCAATAGCTTTTGAAAGAGCATCGTGAGGAAGCATCGTGCCGTCTGTTTCTATAGAAATACGAAGACGATTGAAATCTGTTCTGTCACCGACGCGCATATTTTCAACTTCGTAACTCACTCTTTTGATAGGAGAAAAAACTGCATCAAGAGCAATACTACCGATGTCTACACGATTTTTTTGGATAACTTCTTTTGAAACATAGCCAAGACCTTTTTCTACCAGAAGCTCAATGTTGAGCTCAGCATTTTTGTCTGTAATAGTAGCAATAACAAAGTCAGGGTTGAGTACTGAAATCTGTCCAGTCGCTTTAATATCTTTTGCTGTGACTTCTTGCACGCCTTTTACTTTTAGAGTCAAAGTCTGTGGCTCGTCAGAGTGCATAGCGATGCGCACCTTTTTTAGATTGAGCAAAATTGTGATGACGTCTTCTTTTATTCCATCAAGAACAGAAAACTCGTGACTTACGTCATTTATTTTTACAGAAGTAATGGCCGCACCAGGAAGAGATGACAAAATTATTCTACGTAGAGAGTTGCCGAGAGTGTGGCCGTATCCAGGATAAAGTCCGTCTATTTCATAAATCGCCGAAAAATTATCTTCGGATACAATCTTTGGCTTTGAAGGCAATACAATGCTGTGATGAACCATAATGATTTTATTATTTATTAAAAATTATCTACTATAAAATTCTATAACTGAATTTAAATCAAACAAAAGTTCCCCTTGATCCATTTTTGGCATACCTTGAACTTCTATTTGCTTCTTGCTTGCGTCTACTTTGAGCCATGAAGGCGCTGTTTTTGCCTGTAGACGCTCTTCTAGACCCACAAACAAGGTTTTCTTCATACTGCCGTCTCTGAGCGTAATAACGTCTCCCACAGACACACTAAAAGACGGAATATTTACGATACGTCCGTTTACTTTTATATGATTGTGCGAAACTATCTGACGAGCGAGTGGTCGAGTATGTCCAAAACCTCCACGAAGCACGGCGTTGTCTAAACGTCGCTCTAGAAGCTCGTAGAGTCCGCCGACTTTATTTGTGCCCTGTGCTGCGAGAGATTTTTTAACGTAATTTGAAAATTGTTTTTCTGTAAGTAAATACGTGAAGCGCGCTTTTTGCTTCTCATTCATTTGAACACCGAAATCTGTCTTTTGCTTTGGCCCACGTCCTTTTCCGACAGTTTTTGTTTTGCGTGTTTGAGACAGAGCGTATTTCTGAGTTTGAGTTTTCTCAAACACGGGTGCGCCGAGTCGTCTTGCTATTTTGTATCTTGGTCCGATAATCATACCTTTTGTTATTACTGTAATTTATAATATTAAACTCTACGTGGCTTCGGCGGTTTTGGTCCGTTGTGCGGAACAGGCGTCACGTCTTTTATTGATGAAATTGTAATTCCCTTTGCAATAAAACCTCGTATCGCAGATTCTCGACCAGAACCTACTCCTTTTACTACAACAGCGACTTCTTTTATGCCGATAATCTGCGCTTTTGCATTTAAAGTTTCGCCGATTTTTGCCGCCGCAAAGGGTGTCCCCTTTTTTGCGCCACGGAAACCAAGCGAACCACTTGAAGACCAGCACAAAGTGTTGCCTTTTACGTCTGTGAGAACAACCTTTGTATTATTGTATGTTGATTGCACATACAAAATACCGGTTTCTATTTTCTTTTTTGAAGACGCTACTACCGCTGATTTTTCTTCAGTATTAGCTACTTCTGTTTCTCCTTTTTTTACGATTCGTTTCTTTCCCATTTTAATTATTTTTTATCTACCGCACGTTTTCCACTTCCCATCGTCTTGCGAACGTTTCCGCGACGTGTGCGGGAATTGGTTTTTGTGCGCTGACCTTTTGAAGGAAGTCCGCGAGCGTGTCGTGTGCCTCTGTATGTTTTTATATCTTTTAGACGCTTTATGTTGCCGGCGACTTCTCGTTTTAGATCACCTTCAATTTTAAAGCGTTCTATAATACCTCGGATTTTGTTTTCATCTTCTACTGAGAGGTCTTTTGGTTTTTTACCAAATTCTATCTTTGCTTCTGTTAAAATCTTGTGTGCGAGAGGTCGTCCAATACCATAGAGCGTTGTAAGCCCAATTTCTAATCTTTTTCCTTCTGGAATTGTAATACCTAAAATTCTCATAAATTATTTATATATTATCCTTGTCGCTGTTTATGGCGTGGGTTACTTTTACATATCACATAGACGTATCCTTTTCTTCGGACTACACCACATTTAGAACAGATTTTTTTTACTGATGATCTTACTTTCATTATTCAAATTTAACCCTTATAAACGTTTCACTATTCTGCCCTTACCGCCATATTGATCTAGCTCCACAATAACTTTATCTCCGATAAGTACGCGAATTCTGTGAAGTCGCATCTTACCCGCAAGGTATGTAAGCAACTCATCTTCTTGGCCTTCCAATTTAACCTTAAAAAAGGTATTTGGCAAGGCTTCCGTGACAATTCCGTTCAGTTGACTCTTTTCTTTGTTATTATCCATTACAATATAAGCAATGCGGAACATTCTAGCAAAATACGGAATTTAGTCAACCCCCGTATCATTGCGTTGTTACTTTAAAACTAATTTTACTCGTTTTGCTCGGAAAAGACATGTTCCAAAAAGGCGTAATGTTTGCTTTGGCACTTGCGATGGCAGGATACGAAGAAATGACTGAGCCGAGCTCTTTTTTTGATTTTCCCACCAAATTTTTCTTTATTTGTTCTTGATCAAAAATCCATACAAAGTGTGCTTGTCCTTTTAAAATAAAAGGTATGTCTTTGTCGCCAGAAATAGGCAAGGCTACATTTGGTGGTAAGACAAATTCTAAGTCTGAAAGATTTGAAACATACACCTCACCTTCTTTTGAAGACAGTTTTGTGTTTGAAGCGAGCTCTCTATTTAAAACATTTTCATCTAAAATAATTCCGCTTATTGTTCCTTTTTGATTTACCGTAACAGAAGTGTCTTTAGTGTCTGTCTGAGGTGCTGATTCAAATGTAAAAAAAGTTGCGTTTGGATAAAGAATAAAGTTGTCTGGGATTTGCGATTTTACTTCTATTATAAGCTGGTCTTTTAATTGTGCTTTTAATTCGTCCTCTGTTTTTGAAAGTGTACTTGATGTTATTTTTTTAACTTTCCCAGAAAAACCTCCTTGCATCGGCGTGTCGGAACGAGCAAAAATATTGGTAAATTTTGGATCACCTTTAAATCCCGGTATGGTGAAGTCAGAAAGTGGAATGTTATAATCTGTGCCCGCTTTTTCCGCGGTAACTGTTGCGGTGATGCTTCCTGCTACTATTTCGCCAGCTTTTGTGCTGTAACCGGGGACAATCACTGCACTGTCTATTTTATATATGAGTCCAGACGAAGTCTGAAAACGCGTTCCAGTGATAAGTCTTTGAGTTGTTTTACTATTTTTATTAAAAATAACTATTCTTCCGCTCGCTTTTTTATCTATTTGCTCTTCATCTTTTGCTTCTACCGTTTTTCCTAGAACTTTTGAAAGTGTAACTGTTTGAAAACCAAGATCGAGCGACTCTGGAGATTTTTTTGCCACAAGTGGCGCTTTTATATCTACTGTTTGCGTTTTTGTTGTGATTTCAACCTCTGCACTTACAAAAAGAAAGGAGAAAACAAAACCGACAACAAGTAGACACAGCACACCCGTAATCCAAACACTTTTGTGTGGAAACTTACCTTGGGTTTTTTGAGACGGAGAAAAATAATTGTCATGCGCTGGTTCTATATTTTTTTTCAGCGGTTTTCTACTATCAAGTACAATAATGTCTTCTGTAGAAGTGTGCGTACCCCCACCGCGTCTTTTCCTAGATAGTGGAATATTTCTTATTGATTTATTTTCTGGAGGTAAAACATCTTGTAAAATTTTCTTTGCCATATTAAATATTAGTATACACTAAAAAATATTATTTGAAATATTATTCATTGAACAACTTGTTGAAAAAGATACTTTCAAGCGCGAGAAACGGATCTCTGTCAGACTGCGCGTCAAACTCTACAAACTGCGAAAGTTTTTCTTCATCTAAAAGAACCACTGGTATCGCTTGAAAATCTGCACTATTTTTTTGAGCGAGAGAAAGATTTTTTTTTATGGTGGAAATAAAAAGTGGCGCGACGTCGCTATCTACTGTGACAAATATTTTAGACGGTGTAGAACCTTTTGCAACATCTGAAAACGCTTTGAAAAAAAGGTCGCTCCATTCTCTAGAAACTCTTGCGCTCGCACTAGCCACAGATTTTGCACTTGCTTCTTCTATATGTCCGCGCGAATTCATTTTTATATAAGACAAAGCAATCTCTGGTAATACTTTGAGTTCTTCCGCTACTTGTTTTATAAGATGATTACGACCAAAAGGAAAAGATGTCGTTTCCATCAGTACGTGTTTTTCTACAGATGAAATGTCGGTGACTTCAGAGGAAATATCCATAAATACGTAGTCAGATTCATTTGAAAAAATATCACCAATAACGCTGTATTCTACTAAAGAAAAAGAAAAAAGTGCCAGATTTTTTGAATAAAAATATTTTCCAACGATATGCTCTATAGAAGTAGCGATTTCTTTTGAAATAAAACTAAGGAAAATCGCCAGCTCTATTTGGCGAGCGTTCTTTTGATATGGGTCTGTGGTATTGTAACCGTTTAATTTTGTCTGGATAATCCTTTTTTCCAAAATTTCAATATCTTTTTTTGACAGAGCACCTATTTTTCTCTCAGTAACTTCTTTTGTAAAAAGATCCACTTCGTGTTTAAGGAGAGAATCTATAAAATTTCTATTTATGAAAATAGGCTCATTATTTTCTATTTTAAGTATTTTTGTTTTTGAGATATACCAAGGTGAAGACAATACACAAAAAGTCTGTCTAACTTTTTCCTTTTCCAAGCCAAGCTTACGCATGTGTTCAAGTCCTTCTTTGGCAACACAAGCGAGTGTTTCTTCTAAAATTTTTAAAGCTAATGCAGATAATTTATTTTTAAATACTTTTTCTGAGATTGCGAGCGGAAGCCTTTTTGAGTAAATAAGTCTAGGAGCATTATTTGTTTTAAAAAGCACAAGAGCGGCAGCGACGCTTCCGTTGCCAAAATCAATAACCAAATTTACTTCTTGTTCTAATTTTTCTTTAAAAAAAGACATTGCTCTTTTATTATACCTAAATGATTGCTTTTATTCTACGTACTCCTGCGGAAACTGCTTCTTCTTTTATTATTTTAAAGTGCCCAAGCTCTGAGGTATTTTGCACGTGCGGTCCGCCACAAAATTCTTTTGAATAAGCATTCTCTAACTCGTCGCCGATGAAATAAATACTTACTTCGTCGCCGTATTTTTCGCCAAAAAGATGTCGCGCGCCGGTTTTTTCTGCTTGTGCTTTTGGTAGCACGACTTTATTTACTGGGATTTTTGCGCTTATTTTTTCATTTACAATATCTTCCACTTTCGTTTTTTCTTCGTCTGTCATTTTTTGCGTATGAGAAAAATCAAAACGTAAACGCTCTGGCGTTATATTTGAACCTTTTTGCTCTACATGCTCGCCGAGTACATCATGAAGTGCTTGATGAAGAAGATGAGTCGCTGTATGAAGTCGCACCGACATTTCGTCTGTACTAGCAAGTCCACCCTTAAATTTTTGCTCAGCTCCTGCGCGAGAAAGATTTTGATGATTTTTTTGTTCTTCTAAAAATTCGCCAATATTTACTGACATATTATTTTCACGAGCAAAATCTATAGTCATTTCAATCGGAAAACCCATTACAGAAGAAAGGTGGAAAGCGTCTTTTCCAGAAATCTCTTTTTTAAAAGTAGCGAGAATTTTTAATCCTTGAGGAAATATTTTTTTAAACTTTTCTACTTCTTCATTTATCGTCTTTTCTATCGTTTCAACTTTATTTTGAATTTCGGGATACGTTTGAATATATGTTTCCGCTACAGACGCAACAAAATCATGCACGACCTCAGGAGAAATATCTTTTTTGTCAGTATGGAAAATCGCTCGACGAAGAAGTCGCCTGAGCACGTATCCTCTGTCTGTGTTGGACGGGACAACTCCATCACCTATAATAAAAATAGAAGTGCGGACATGGTCGGTGATTATTTTTTGCGATTTATTTTCGCTTGCAATTTTGCCCGCAAGTTTCATCAAGTCCGCAAATAAATCTATCTCAAAAAAGTCGCGGGTATTTTGCATTACCATTGAAAGTCGCTCCAAGCCCGCGCCAGTGTCCACGTTTCTCTGCGAAAGTTTACCGACCACTTTTCCATCGCGCTTTTCATATTCCATAAAAACGTCATTCCATATTTCCACAATCTGTTGTGATTTATTTTCAACTAAAAAATCTGTTTTGGACATTCCGTCGGTCAAAGTGCCTGTTAAATCATAAAACATTTCTGTATCTGGACCACAAGGGCCATTGTCACCAGCGCTCCACCAATTGTCCTCAGCGGACATAAAATAAATTCTCTCGCCTGCGACGCCAGCCTGCGCAAAAATATTTTTCCAAATCTCAAAAGACTCATCATCACGCGGGGCATTATCATCACCCTCAAAAACAGTAACGTAAAGTCGGCGTGGATCTAAACCAAGCCCGCTTTCTTTTGATGTTAAAAATTCAAAACTCCATTCTATCGCCTCTTTTTTGAAATAATCTCCGAAAGACCAATTGCCGAGCATTTCAAAAAAAGTAGCGTGTGTGTTGTCACCCACGTCATCTATATCTACAGTCCGCAAACATTTTTGAACACTTGCGACACGAGTGCCAGATGGATGTTTTTTGCCTAAAAGATAAGGAATGAGCGGTTGCATTCCAGCGGAATTAAAAAGAGTTGCATCTGTGACACCTTTTTCGTCAGACGTGACAATAGAAACAGAGGGCAAAATAGCGTGCTTTTTACTCTCAAAAAACTCTTTAAATTTACGACGGATTTCCTGTGCTGTCATTTGTGATTGCATAAAGTTTACTATATCGTTTTTTGCGTCTATTTACAAAAAATTACAAAAGACTTATTTCTGTTATGACCTCATCTTTTTCTGTTTGACTCAAACCCATGTCGTCCAGAAGCTCTTTTTTTTCAAGTAAGGTTTTACAAAGCACTACGTTTTGAGAAATAAGTGTTTTTATGTGTGATTGGCTGAGCGTTTTTAAGCAAGTGATAGGATGAAGCTCCGAATCTTCTATCATGTTTTGCAAATTGCCTTTGAATGGATAATTCCAGCCCACCATGTGAATACCGTTGCACATTCCATATTGAATAGCAGTGTTTGTAAATTTTGTATTTGTAATGAGCCAGCCTTCGTCTAATTTTCGCGGCGTGCCGTACTGCGTAAATTCTTTTCCTGAAAGATCTTCAAATCGCGCTTTTACATAAAGTGCTACTTTTAAATCACTCCGCGAGCCGGGCTCGTTGTGAAATTTTGCTTCACACATTATGAGTTTATTTTCATTGTATGCAACGACATCTACTTCATGCTCTACACAATTACCCATAATATGCTGATTAGTAAGTACGCTATATCCCTTACTTTTAAAAATTTCGGCGATGAAATCTTCAAACGGAAACCCTGTCGGGCCAAGATCCATTATTGCTCGCTTTAGTGAATAGCGTATCGCAGTTGGTCTTTCAAATTTTTTAAGTAAAGTAAAAGCGTGAGAATATATTTGCGTGGTACTCATTCCTTCGGCAACCTCGCCCTCTATGTGTTTTGTTATGAGTTCTCCTGTGTGAGCTGACGCGCCAGATTTTATAAGCGATTGTAAAAGTTTTTCTCTATTGAAATCTTCTTTTTTGCCGTCAGATTTTATTATTTTAATTTTAGGTATTTTGTCTTCCATTTTGTTTTCCATTTTTTTAATTTAAATATAATGCCCGATTTTTTTTGTGTTCGTCAAACGTGGTCGCATAATATATTATACCGTCTTTACCAGAAAGAAAATAAAAATAAGGTGTATCTTTTGGACTAAGTGCAGCTAAAAGCGAGTCAAAACCCGGATTTGAAATCGGTGTCGGCGGAAAACCTTTATATTTGTAGGTATTATATGGAGAGTCTATCTCAAGGTCGGACAGAGTGAGCTCTTCGGTTGTTTTGCCGTTTATATATTGAAAGGTTACATCCACCTGAAGTGGCATACCGATCTTTATTCTTTTCCACAAAATTCCAGATATGATTTCACGCGTTTCCGTGGTACGCGCCTCTTCTTCAAGAATAGAAGCCATGGTGACTATCTCATCAAGCGGTTTGCCAAAAGTTTTTATCTTTTCATTTAGCTTTGCGATTTTTTTATCAAAATTTTTTTCCATTAAACTTAACACGTCACTTTCGGTTGCATTTTGAAGAAAAAAGTATGTATCAGGAAAAAGATAGCCCTCTTTTGCTAGTGCTAAAAAGTTTTCTGAATTAAATTTGATGAGCTCTTTTTCAAAAAGCGACGCCATCTCAAAAATATTTAACCCCTCAAAAATAGTGATTTTTATTGGCAGTAAGCCGTACTCTGCTTTGGTCAAGCGACTTGCCACTCCATAAGCACTTATTGGTTTTTCAAAAGAATAATCCCCTGCTTTGATGCCATTTTCGCGTCCAAGCATTATTACTAGATTTTTAAATAAAAAAGGTGAACTAATAATATGTGCATCTGTAAGTGAGTTTGCTACAGATGAGACAGATTGACCTTTTTCTACTGAAAAAATAATCTCCGACGGAAAAGTGCTAGGTGCTCGCCATAAAAAAAGATGCACATAAGGTACAGTAAAAATTAAAATAAATATAAAACACCTAGAAAAAACAGGATGGGTCTCTAAAAATATAAAGAAACGTGATTTGGGTAATTTGGGTTCCATGTCTGTATTTTAAACAGGAAGATTTGGTGGTGCTTCGCCTTTCTTTGACATAGATTTTTGAAGAGTCGGAGTGGAAGCGACACTTCCAGGAAAATGAAATATGGTCGCAAGCTCTTCTGTATTCATAATTATAGTTTTTTGTAAATAATTTTTATATGGAGTATGAAAAAATGAACGACGTTTATAGGCATCAAGCATTTTTACCTCGCGGTCAGTTCTCTTTATTCTTCTTCCAATACCACCGAGACCAATCCAGTCCTGCCAAGGATAATCAAAATCAGTAAATTTCCCCAGTTTAAAACCATTTAAAGTTTCAGAACCATATTGTTTAAAACTCCCAATAAGCCCAGTGATACCGATACCGTCAAAAGCTTCTGGTTTTGCAATATAAAATCCTCGTATCCCCACCTCAAACGGAAGTTTGGACATACAACGTTCCAGAGCATTTATCACCTCATCTTCTTGTTTTGTGGGTCTACGAAATTTTGCGCCTGTCTCGTCGTCTCCACCTTCAGCTTTTAGTTTATTAATAAGTTTTTTTACTTCAGCTTCTCCAGCGTCTTTCCAAAATGGTTTTTTATATAAGCGACCGTCCTCAAGCCCTTCCTTTTTATGACCTTGAATAAGAATCTGAATCCATACTTGCTCACCCTTTTTAAGTGATCCTAAAAATTCAAGTACAGACGTCATAGGATCAATCTTAAACTCTTCGTCTGGATTTTTATCTAAACCATAATCAACATAAGTTTTAATAGGATAGACATCTGGTTTTGTAAATTTAAAATATGTCGCCCAAAAAGGTGGTGGGTCTGAAGATTTCAACTTTCCAGGATGAAACACCGTTTTTGTGTAGTCTTCTGATTCGTGAATTTCTACTCCGGGATATTGAGCGTAGACTTGTGATTCTAGTAAACGTCTGTATTTTGGTCTTGTCCAAATATAAAACTTTACTTGCCCCTCTATAGACACGAGCTCTAGAGAAAACCATGGCTTCGTTTTCCCTCTCATATAAGTATCAAGATATGAATTTGAACCCTTTTGCCACAACGCCGTCAAAACAAGCTCCATAGCAAGTGGTGATTTTGTAATTTCTTTTGGGAGCTTCATTTCAAGGAGCACTCCTCCTTCTTTGTTAATATTTTTAGTAACAATATAATCCAACCAAATATTAAGAAAAGCGATAAATAAAAGTATTGGAAACCATAAAGGTAAATATGTATACAGAATATGTAATACTGTTCCGAGTATGTCAGAATTTAAATCAGAAAAAAAACTGTTCATTGCCTATTATTTTAGCACAATTTAAAAAAGAAGTGGATAACCACGTAACAAATAAAAATAACCTTTAGAAAGACTCGCACAGGCGCGTCGGCGCCGAGCGGAGCAGAAATCTGAGCAGGGATTTACGCGTGCTTTCCAAAGGTTGTTTTTATTTGTTACGCAATACCATACTTATTTTGCTTGTCTTTTTTGAAATGTTTTGGATTTTGTAGGTTTACGAGAATCGTGTTTTCTTTTACATATCTTTCTTTTAAAACTCTATCTATCACCTGCTCTTTTGTAAGCGGACCTTCTTTTTCTAAAATTTTTCGTATGACATCTTTTACTACACCACTCATATATCCCCATTCTGCAAGAGCATAAAGACCTCTTCCTACAAGCACAAATCGTGGGTCTTTTATGAGCTCGTTGTGAGTCGTCGCTACGTGAGCTTTCTTTTCGAAAATCTTTTCAATTGAGCTGGCAACTTCGCGGAAATGTATTGGTGAACCATGTTTACGAATAACAAGAAAAGCATAATCACGCATACCTTTCGCGTTGATGTTTGAAGATTTTGATTTTCCCCATTCACCTAGAGAATTTTTACCAATCTTTTTTGAAAGTGAAAGCCAACGTCGCACAACTTCGTCATTTTTATAATCTTCTGATACTTCTTTTAGATGGTCAAGAAACGCAGAAATCATATCGCCTTCTGGCACGATATCGTCATCTTTTAGATTTGAGTAAAGTTTTCGTAGAGATTCATGCACGCGGTCGGCGAGTTTTCCATCAATATACCATCGATGTTTAAACTCATCATCTTCTTTTTCTTTTTTAAATTCTTCACCGACAACGAGCAGGAAAAGTGCGTTATTTTGTGTAGTTTTATCTTTTGAAATGTGATTTAAAATATCCTGTTCTCCGATAACACTTCCCAATTTTGAAATATAAGCTTTTAAATCATCAAAGGCTTTTTTTTCTTTTGCATACTCTTTTGATTTTCTAATATTTGCGAGCGAATAGTTTTCAATCTGACGCACTCGCTCACGAGTAATACCGTATTTTTTTCCGATAGATTCAAGAGTCATTTTGTTTTGATTTGTACCCAAACCATAACGACTCACGATGACATCTTTTGCACGGTTTGCTAAAACAGAAAGCAATCTTTTTGTTACTTGCTTTGGGTTAACCAAAATTCCTTTAGTGTTTTCTGTCATATTTTTATTGTGATTTCTAAATATTATTTATACTACTCATTTGTATCACTATTATTAATTCAAGTCAACAAACTTGTCAAGCCCACAGAAAAACCTACAGCACAATATTGATAAGTCTGTGTTTTACATATATGGTTTTTTGCACTTTTTTACCATCGGTCCATTTTTTTACCTCAATTAAAGTCAGCGCCCTAGCTGTTATTTCGCTCTCTGAAGTAGTTTTTGTAATTTTAAAAGTGGCTCTAGTCTTGCCGTTTATCTGCACGACAATAGTCGCTGTATCATTTTCAAGTAAAGTCGTATCTGGTTTTGGCCATGGTTCTGTATGTATTGATTTTTTGTGTTTTAGCAACGACCAAAGCTCGTCTGTAATGTGTGGCGCAAAAGGAGCGAGGAGTTGAAGCAATATTTCAAAAGATTTTTGTGAGATTTTTGTTTGCTTTTCAAACTCATTTGAAAGAATCATCAGCGCAGATACAGCTGTGTTGAATTCCATTTTTTCAATATGTGCTGACACTTTTGTAATAGTTTGGTGAATGTTTTTATTAAAACTATTTTCTGCTTTTTCTTGAGCAAAATTTACATCTACTTTTTGAAAAAGTTTCCATACTCGCTCAAGAAATCGTCGAGAACCGATAATAGAATCAGAACTCCAAGCTATTGCCTGGTCAAAAGGCCCCATAAACATTTCGTACACACGCAAAGTATCTGCACCAAAAGTAGCAACGATAGCATCTGGATTTATCACATTTCCGCGAGACTTTGACATCTTTTCTCCACCTTCAGCGAGAATAAGCCCTTGTGTGGTGCGTTTTTTATATGGTTCACTTGTTGGTACTAAACCGATATCAAAAAGAAATTCATTCCAAAAACGTGAATAAAGTAAGTGAAGCGTTGCGTGTTCCATTCCTCCGTTATACCAGTCCACCTGCATCCAATATTTCAATTTTTCTGTGGACGCAAAAACTTTTTTGTTTTTAGGGTCAACGTAACGCAAAAAATACCAGCTTGAACCAGCCCAGTTTGGCATAGTGTCCGTTTCACGCTTTGCTTTTCCAGCACATTGCGGACATCTTACATTTACCCATTTTGAAATATTTGCAAGTGGTGATTCGCCAGTATCGGTCGGCACATAATTTTTTACATTTGGAAGTTTTACTGGTAAATCTTTTTCAGGCACAGCTACTGTGCCACATTTTTCACAGTGAATAAGTGGAATCGGCTCTCCCCAATATCGCTGCCGAGAAAAAATCCAATCATGAATCTTGAAAGTCGTTACCTTTTTCCCGTCTACAATTTCCTCTTTTTTCCCAATCCAGTGTTTTTGCGCAAGTTTTATTTGCTCAACAAAATCTACATTCGCGAGGTCACGGTCTAGCTTGTCAGCGTATTTTGTAATGGCGAGCATCCACTGTTCTTTTTCTTTTTGTTCAACGCGAGTACCACAACGTTCACAACAGCCGTCTATCACTTCTTCATTTGCCAAACCTATTTTATCTTTTGGACACCAATTGATAGCCATCTTTTTTTTGTAAGCAAGTCCGTGTTTAAAAAATTGCAAAAAAAGCCACTGTGTCCAGCGATAATACTCTGGGTCTGTGGTATTTATTTCTCGCGACCAATCAAAAGAAAAACCAAATGATTTTAACTGCTTGCGAAATGTGTCAGTGTTTTTTTTAGTTACAATTTTTGGTGCAATACCTGTTTTAATCGCATAATTTTCAGTCGGTAGACCAAAAGCGTCCCAACCGATAGGATAAAGCACGTTGTAGCCCTCTGCCCGTCGTTTTCGCGAGATTATATCCATAGCAATGATACTTCTTGCGTGACCCACATGTAGACCGTCACCAGATGGATATGGAAACTCTATAAGAGAGTAAAATTTTGGTTTCGCAGAAAAATCTTCCGCATGATTTAGACCTTTTTTCTCCCAAAAATTTTGCCACTTCTTTTCTATTTTCTTGTGGTCGTAAGGCTTCATTTTTAATATTAGTTTCTTTTTGGAGTTGGTGGATAAAGCTCTGCATCTATTGTCCTTTTAAAACAAGTTTGCCCGACAGCATGTGACCAGTTTTCATTTTCACTTCCCACGCCGATTGGTTTTGCATAATTCATTCCAGATGAATTGTTAGAATTACTATTTACATTAAAATCTGCACACAATTCAAAACCCATTTCACTAATTTTTTTGTATTCGTAAGAAAGGCCATTTTGAGAATCAACAGGAATAACGAAACCAGAAATTGGGTCTCGCAGGTCGGTTAGAGTTTCTGGCAAAGCTCCTTTTTGTTGGAAATAATTTACCAATTGCCACTGGATAGTCTGCAAATCCGCGAGCTTTTGTGCATCAAAACGCATTAGACGCTGAGTCACAGGTGAACCCATAATCATAAATCCGCTCACGATAGAAGCGAGCACCATGAGTCCAGTGATAGACGCAAGCAAGGTGCGCCGACTTTTTTGAATCACGGCGACACTTTTTAAATCATGAATATAATAAATAAATATTAAACCGACGACGACGAGCACCGCCACCACTTTGAAAATAAAACGACTCGCTATCTCTCCGCCTAAAACGGTGTTGATGAGTACAATAAGATCAATAATGATTGTAACTCCCGCCAAAAAAAGTGTGAAATATGTGAGCCATTTTCTAATTCCTAAATTTCTTTTTTCTGGACTCAAAACATAATCTCTATTGGTAGTTCTGGAAAGAAAAATGTAGAGAGGAAAAATAATAATAAGACACGCAATAGCCCATCTAATAACCGCTGAATATGGGTCAACGTAAAAATTTAAGTTGTCAGGAAACGCGTTGTTTATAATATTAAAAACCAAAGTAAGTAAACTGACGGTACTTATATAAAGACTAATAATAACGCCCAAGTGCAAAAAGAAATCTTTTGGTGATGTTTTCATAATACTGTCTATAATATCACAGATTTTTGCTCAAAAATACAAAAGAAAAAGCCCCGAGCGTGTAACGCTCGGGGCTTTATTTCAACTCATCATTCAAAAAATCTACAGTGAATTCGGTGGCAAGAAAATGTCATACCCCATCTTTTCCACCACTGAAGCCTCCAGATCAGAGATAATGTTGAAAATGGGGTCACCCTTCTTAAACTTTCTCTTTTCGGAAACTTTCAGGTAGAAAATTTTAACAACACCATCTACCACCCCTCCGCGCGCCTTGATGCAGATAACAACAGACCTGATGTTCAAATGAGCACTTAGTACGTGCTCGTTAGGACTTTTTTCTTTCTTCACCACAGGCCCGCCAGTTTGGTCACTGTAAAAAATACGAGTGAACGGAAATTCTGCATCCACATGCCAGTAAACACGATATTCCACTGTTTCGTCCAATGACGACTCAAGTGGACCGTCTTCCTTACGGAACTCTAAAGATTCGGAAGCTGCTTCCAAATCAAGAGTCTCCCAAGGTTTAAAAGCGATGTGGTGAATGTTTCCAAGTGCCGAAGGACACAAAAAGTGCCCAATAACATTCGGCCACTGCTTGGCCGTATGGAGCGAACCCCACAAATCACGCAAAATCCTTGGCAACCAATGGTGTTGCTCAACAAGAGCCCAAAACTTTTCTGGCTTCATATAGAAACCTTTCTGCCTTATAGGCAATTCAAAGGACAAGACTTGAGTCAGCACAATACTGACTTCTAAAAACATAATACATTAAAGTGAAATAATGTCAAGACACACAGGTAATGTGCACACGCGAGGGCAAATTTCTAAATCCTAAACTCCACCACGTCTCCATCTTTCACAATGTATTCTTTTCCTTCGGTGCGGAGGAGGCCTTTTTCGCGGGCGAGCGCAAGCGAGCCCGCTCCTAAAAGCGCGTCGCAAGCTATCACTTCCGCACGAATAAATTTATCTTTAAAATCTGTGTGGATCGCAGTTCCGGCAATCGGCGCAGTTGAGTTGCGTAAAATCGTCCACGCACGCGACTCGTCTTCGCCAGTTGTAAAATATGTAATGAGGTCCAAAAGTTCATAACCTTTTGTAATCAAATTATTTATTCCGTCGTCTTCCCCGCCGAGTTCTTTTCGGAAAGTTTCTTTTTCGGTTGCAGTTAAATCTTTCAGCTCTTGCTCAATTCCCGCATCCACAATTACATAAAGTGACTTCGTATCACTAAAAAATTTCAGTAATTTCGTAAATCGCTCGTCCTGCTTGCCGTTTACGTCTGGCTTTCCGTCCGCGCCGATTTTTTCATCCAAATTCCTCGCTCCACCTTTTTTATTTAAAACATAAAGAATCGGCTTCATTGTAAGGAGCTGAAGTCCTTTTATATACGGCAACTCAAGCTCGTTTAAAGTAGCCTCTTGTGCGAGTCGCCCAGCGAGAAGCAACGTGTGCACTTTTTCCAAAGCTCCGTGCTCAATCACCGCTTCTTTCGTCCCCTTTTTCATTTCTCTATCTACGTTGCCAAGACGTTTTTTTACAGTATCAGTGTCCGCCAAAATAAGTTCTAGATTTATAATCTCCACATCATGAAGCGGATCTATTTTTCCGTCCACATGTATCACATTGTCATCTTCAAAAATCCTCACCACTTCCGCGATAGCGTGCACCTCGCGAATATTACTCAAAAATTTATTTCCCAAACCTTCACCTTCCGATGCGCCTTTTACGATACCAGCAATGTCTACAAATTCTATCGCGGCGGGAATTGTTTTTGCGGATTTACTAAATTCTGAAAGTTTCCAAAGCCTGTCATCTGGCACAGCCACAACACCCACAGACGGATCAATGGTGCAGAAAGGATAATTCTCCGCTGGAACGGATTTTTTAGTGAGAGCGTTAAATAATGTGGATTTGCCAACATTTGGGAGACCGACGATGCCGATTGATAGTTTTGTACTTGACATGATAATTTGATGCTACTGGAATATAACCATAGATTTGTAATTGCTCTTTATTAGCTACAATCTTGTCTAGAACATTCATCATAATGCCTTTTTTTACCACAAAACTCAAGTTATTAATCTCATTCTTCACCTCCTCAGTAAACTTATCAATTTCATTTTGATTAGGGAGATTTGTTTCTGTCCGTAATATTTCCTGTTTAGCGTCAGAAATTTGGAATTCTAATGCCGACATCTTTTCCTTAATCGGATCTACATACTCTTTGAGCTGGTTAATTGTAAAAACTCCTGAACCGTAAGCTTTATTGTATCTATCTTCTTGTGTCTTAAGATTACTTATTTCCTTTTGGAGAAATGGAGTGTCACTCGCGGAAACTGTGTTTTTTAAATTCTTGCTATTAATCCAGCGATCTAATTGTTTTCTCATTTATACTCATAACATTATTATAACACACTTTTATGTAATTTCAGTTTATATTTTAGTAATCTTAATCCTTATTTACAATCATTTCCTTCACTTTTTTCTTATAATCCTCAAAGCTTTCCATGTTCATTTCTTTTCTACGTTTTTCAATGTTTGACTCATCTTCAAGATCAAAAAAGGTAACATTTTTATGTTCAATTCTATATTGTGTCCCATATAATTGCAGTTGTTTATTTAAAATTCTTACTCTATCAATCAAATATGCTAAATCACTTTTTATAATTTCTTTATCAGTTTTATTATTAAATAAATCTATTGTCTCCTGAAGATACGCTGTCTCACCTGAGTGTTGAATTACTAAAAAGGCCGCTCTGTAAGCTTTCTCAGAGGAAACATTTATAAAAGGAAAACCATTTTCTTTGATGAATTGTTTAATGAATATAAAATTATCTTTTTGGATCTGTACCAGATTATCTTCAGATATCTTATCTTCTCTAAATAATTTTATATTTGTTTGGTCCTTGTCCAGCAGCGATTCAAGCTGTGAAATTAAAATTTGATTCATACTACTACTATATTATAAAAATTAAAAAAAGTAGACCCCCCGAGAAAATCTCAAGGGGGTCATGAAGGGTTGAAGCGCGGCGTGCTCAGATAGTATCCGAGTCGCTCGAGCCTTGATCCAGGGTGTCAGTTTCCGCGACGATGTCGGGGGTACGGTTGATCGATCACTTGGACGCCGTGAACTCTCTCAGCGTGCAAAAAGGTGATCGGCTCACCGGAGGCACTTTTCTGGGTTATCTGGCCCTTTTTTTTGGGTGGGTCTAGGACTGCAGCATTCATGGGGACATGCCTCCTTTCAATTGTGTTAGTTGTTGTACTTACCCGTAATTAATGTATCAACTTGCTAAGAATTTTGCAAGAGCTGTCGATATGGGTAATCCAGCCACCAATTCAGATGGCCCCCACTGTCCTTGGGGGTTTACTTCAAAGAAACAGTATTCTCCTGCTTCCGTGATGCAGAGATCTGCCACACCGAACCTCAATCCAAGACCTTGAACCACTTTTATCAGTTTTCTTTGAACGTCAACTGGTAGCTCGTATGGCTTGTAAATCCTTTCGAGCTTGTGGTTTCTCCAATCAAGGTTGTCGTCACCTGCTCCCAAATCCCTTTCGTGAGTAATTGAGACAGTAAAGACTTCATCGCCCACAATCGTTGATCTGAGATCGACTTTGTTGAGGATTGCTTCTTGGAAAATCACAGGGCAGACTTTCACTTGTTCAACCACCTTAAGGATGGTTTCCTCATCAATGACCCGAGTATAGATTGTTCGGTTTCCTCCCTCTTTTTCGTTTGCACGATAGAGACAAGTTCCGACCGGCTTCATAATCATACTCATGCCATGATTATTCCGAATGAATATTGACACACTAAGCGGATCATTCGAGATTACGGTCTTTGGAATCCTCAAACCACAATCCTGCGCGACCTTAAGCTGTAGGGGTTTGCTGTTTGCAATTCTGGTGCTGTCTGGGTCTGAGACCCACTTAACATCAGACGGCAAAAGGTAGAAAAGAGACCGCACAAACATGTCGGATTCCATCCGAATGTATTGACTGAGTGAGTCCTGTGCTTCTTTCTTGAATTTTCCCATAGGTCTGCGCCACCAAACTGATTTGACATTGTCTTGATTGAAAGCTCCCGTTCTTTGCTCAAAAAGAAACGAAAGTTCTGATGAGTAGCCAATGGTCCCGTAGCATTCCTTCGGAAACAGACTTAGATCGAGAAGAGAATATGTTTCCCCAATCTCATCAAGTCTTTTCATCAAAAGTTTGGACGTGCCATCCTCAGAATGAGATATAACTAGTATTTGTTTCATTTAAATTCTCCTTGTTGTTGATGTTCTTCTGACCTTGACACTATATAATTATTGTTCTGATGTCAAATGAGTTCAAATTAAATCTGTGCGGAAACTTTATATCGGTATTATTAAAAGATTATTCAAATCAGGTATCTCCCCCCTTTTTTTTATGGATTTCCAAATAGCTTTTGAGGTGGTGGAAGTTTTATGACAAAACTAAATGGAACAAGTTTGGCAAAATGTCGGTTTGTGAACCAACTATGCCGATGGATAGTGACATAATTTTAATTTAAATTCAGTGTTCCTTACTATTACATAATGTACATATCCTGTCCAAAATTGCCCGTGCCTACGTACTCCGCTTCGCCACGCAAAATTTTCTCAAACGGCTGGCAGGCAAAACATCCCTGCGCGCCTTGCGGACACTCGAAAACTTTTTCTTCGCGGGCTTTTTTTATTTGTTTTGCGATGGCAAGGACTTTTTCGCGAGCGACCTCAATATCAGGCAAGGGCTTTACAACAGGCTCGTCATCTCTATCCAAATACCAATACAAAGCGCCAGTCACTTTACGATTTTGCAAAGCATCTAAAAGTAACAAATAAATCGGAAGTTGAAGCGAGTCTTGTGTTTCCTCGTGTTTGCCTGTTTTAAAATCAAAAATTTTTACGCTGTCGTCTGCCTCAATATATTCTAGCCAGTCTATGTATCCGCACAAAATAATATTTTCTTCTTCGGAAAGAAAAAAGTTTGGAGGCATTCCGTTGTGGCCTTCTTTTAGACGAACCGTCTTTTTGAAAATTGGGCCGGGATTTTTTATTACGTGTTTTATCATTGTAAGTCCACGTTCTTTTGCCGTAGCTTCTTCTTCGCTCGTTTTAAATCCACCAATTTTGCCAGATATTTTTTTCCACGCAATTTCAAAATCTGCGACCAAGTCGTGCTTTAAGCGCTCCTCCAACGGAATATTTTTTAGCGGTTCAATAGTATTGTGCACCGCACTGCCGAGCGACATTGCCGAAGATACCATGCCGATTTTTTTGCCAGATTTTGGATCTTTATAAACATTCCGCAAAAAATACGAACGCGGACATTTCAAAAAATCCCCGATGGACGAGTGCGAAACCCACACTGATTTGTATTTATCGGGCATGTTTTTTAGTTAAATTATCGTTCTGCGGTTTTTCCGTCTTGCACGCTTTGTGCGACTAAGTTTGTAAAAAATTTCCATATTATATACATTGCTTCAGTATCAAGTTTACAATATTCAAGCATTTCTTGCTTCTTTTTTTCCACCGCCGAGCCGACGATTTCGCCTTTCAAAATCTTCCGATAGGCCTCTATCGCGTCCGTGCCAGATTTTACGGCGAGCACATTATAATCCAAAACATTTTTTGGAAGTGCGAGCAAATCTTTTATCACAGGCAAAACTTTTTTTATAGACGAGCTTCCTTTAAATCCGTGATGCACATAATGCTGATTGTCTACAATGTCCATCAAATCATAAGTGCGATTGATAACACTATGTAAAAATTCAAAACGCAGAGGCACAAGCTCGGCGAGCTCGCGGTTACGCGAATTCTCAAATTTTTTATACCAAGAAATAACACTCCCTGTCTCTCCGATATTCGTGCACAGACTTTCTACAAGTCGCTCCGCCGGATCTCCATCAAGAATCAAACTTTCAAAATGCTTCGGCGGAAGTCCTGCCTTAAAATCTTCGGCGTTTAAAACGTGAAGGGAATATTGAAAAACGATGTGTTGATAAGGGTGGTATCCGTCAAAAAAAGGAATAGCATGCGGATAAGTTTCATAGTCCAAAAAATAAAGCGGAAATTGAAGAGAGCTCAGCTCAGCTTTGATTGCATAGATATCCCTAATCGGTTTTTTAGATTTGTGGACAGCAACCTGATTTTGCTTTCTAGGTTTGCTCGGTTTTTGTCCCTCTTTCGCTTCTTTTATTTTTGGCAACTGATCTTCACGCACTTTTTCAATATGTAAAATTCCTTCGTCCAACAACTCTTTCAACAATTTTTTACTATTCCCAATTCTGTTGATGTCGTGAACGCTGTATTCTGGCACATCTTTGTTGATGTACGAAAAAGCTGTGCAATGTGAGCTTCTTCCTCGGTAGTAGCAAGGACACGGGCGAGTTGGCATTTCTGCAGGCGACAAAAGATGGTGGGCTTCCTCCATTTCAATTAAAACTCTGGGCATCAAATCATCTATCGCTACTGTCTTGTCTTCGGTTATAAAAAGTTGATTTTCTGAAAAATCTAAATCGCCCGCTTTTTTATATTTTTTATTTAAACGAATTAAATATTTTTTATTTATCTTCACACCACAGTTTTCAAAAACATTTGCTTGAAAAGCTAGGTCGTATTCAAATTGTAATTCTCTGCCAGATGATTTTTTTGGCGCAGGCTTTTCGTTTTTTCCTTCTTCATCATCAGCCACTTCACTTTCCTCGTCCGCAGTCGTAGAAGACATTTTTATTTCGCACATATCATAAGCGTCTGCACTAGCATTCCATACCAAAATATCTGTCGCCGCCAAATATTTTTCTGTCGCAAAAACCGCTTGAAAAATAACTGACGCTTTTTGTTCCACAAGGGTTTTTGTAAGTTCTTGCGCACCGTCACTTCTTTTTTCTACAAGATAACCGTCTGGGAACATTCCGCGAGCTATTTCTTCCACTTCATTTCCCATTACGGTAAGCGATTTTTCAAAATCAGAAACTTCAAATTTTGAATACTGCGACGGCTCGTGTATTTTTACCCATACATTTTGTGGGCAGTTACGATACAATATAAAATCAGTTTTTGTGAGAGGTTTCATATCCTCTTATTTTGTTTTAATATTTAGAGAAAGTAAAGCACCGGATTGTTTGAAACAACCGATGCTTCATACTTGGCGAGAAACATACGCCCATTTATAGAATCTTTTCATGTAGGGCACCCTTTATTGTCTCTCGAGCTTGAAATTTGCAAGCGCTTCGTCAGAAAGCTTGCGATTAATTTCATCACTAATTGCATAAGCAATGCGATGAACTTCAATCTTGGCTTTTATAACTGTGCGCTTTTCCAACAACTCCGGAGTCCAATCTTTTAGACCTCCGTAATTCTCAATTGACCGCCTTGCTTCTTCACAAAGATTTACCAGCTCTAGATTCAGCTGGTACAATCTAGCAAGATGATCTTCACTAGATTTACTCATTTTTCACCTCCTTTCTGTGGTAAAAATGGTGCGATTTAAAACATGAACACCATGTCTTTTCTGCCCCTTATAATAACATCTTTAAAATGAAGGGCAACTAGAAAGCTCTTTTGATTTCGTCTTGATATTTTCGCATTACTTCCATACTAGCTGACGTTTGACTCTTGCCATGTTTCATTAGTTGTTGCACTTCTGCGCCGATTTTTTGAAATAAGTCTGGATTTTTTTCAATAATCTCAATCATTCTGTCTTGTTGAGCTTCAGGTACATCTTTCATTTTTGCCCGAAGCATCTTTTTCATGAAATAACTTTTTATAGACATGGTAATATTTTACTCTTTACTTTTTATAAATTCAAGTGCACCCCACACACCGCCAAGTGCTCCGAGCTCTGCTTTTTTAATAATCGGCACTTTTGGAAAAATTTTCAAAATGTTTTTCAGATGAAACTCTACTCTGTCCACGGGTATCGCTGGATTTCCTACTATCATTGAACCCCCAAGCACAAGAACGTCTGGCGACCAAAGTACTATTGTGTTGTGTAAACCATAAGCGAGTTTGAGCGAGAGTTCTTCCCACACTTTTGGATCGGTAATTTCTTTTGCTTTTTTACCAAAACGTTTTTCAAGTGCAGTTCCAGAAACTGTTTGTTCTAAAGTAACATTTTCTCCACTTTCAAAAGAGAAAATTTCTTGTCCTGGTTCAAAACCCACAGACTTTTCATCTAGCGCACCATCTACCACCCTCGCACCGCCTACGCCGGTGCTCACCGTAATATATTCCATAATAGAAAAACCTTTTCCTGCCCCGTAGTGCGCCTCACCGAGCGCCACAAGCGCAGCGTCATTTTCAAGAAAAACGGGGACGCCAAGCATTTTTTCTAAACGATCTTGAATTGGCTTGTGACACCAGTGTATTAAGTTTGGCGAAGATATTACCCGAGTTTGCTTTTCATCAAAAACCCCAGGCACGCCTCCGCCAGCACATTTTATATTTCCGACTGCGCCTAGACGAGTCGCCACGGCAAAAATCGCATTTATCCCTTCCTCAAAATGTTGCGGTGTTGCAAAAACCACAGGCTCACTGATATTTTTTCCATCTTTACAAAAAGCGACTCGCGTATTTGTTCCTCCAATATCAAACAGTAAGTACATTTTATGAAATTATTTTTATTAAATGAGTTTTTTAAACTCTTCTATCATCGGCACTTTTTCTGCTTCTGTACCATACATTTGAGAAACATAAAATGCTGTCCAATCAGCCAAAAGCAAGTTGTTGAAAACATTTTCCCAAAAAGACACGCCTTTTATTTCTATTACAGTAACAGGAAATCCTCGCACCGAAAGCATTTCTTTTGTAATTTCCATCCGTTTTGTGATTTTTGGGTTGCTGGTTTCGTCTTTTAGGAAAATAAAATGAAAATTGTTGCTTAGATTTTTTGTAGTTGGTATCACATCAAAACCAGTCATTTCGTTGTGATTTAGCTCTGGAAAAATATTATAAAAAGCAGGAATCTTTCCTGTCTCATTAAATTTTATTTTCCAATTATATGCGAGCGTGACATTTGAACGTGAAGAATAAATGATAGGTGTCTTATCACGCAATTTTTCTGCTAAAGATTTTCCCGCTTCTTCTGTTTTAGAAGGATTAATATTAAAACCAAGCGCGTGCAAATCTGTGAGGAGTTTTTCATTATTTGTAATTTTTGCAAGCGCGACGAGAGAAAAACCCAAAGCGCTTCTCGGTTGTATTCCTACTTCTGGTAATTGTACGTAAGGGAGATTATTTTCTATGGCAAAATCTATAAGTGAACCACCGAGTGCGATAACCGCAACTGCATATTTTTGTTCCAGTGCTTTTTGCGCAAAATCAATAACTTCTTCTGTGTTACCAGAATATGAACTTGCGATAAAAAGGCTTTTAGAAAACTTTTTATGAGAAAGAGCAGGTAAGCCATAATCACGATGAATGTATAGGTCTAAATCTGGATTATACATTTTAAGGAGCTCGGCTGCTAGATGCGATCCACCCATTCCACCAAAAACAAAACCTTCTCCAGATTTTAAATACTCAGAGTTTTTTATTTCTGGATTAAAATTAAACTGTGTGGCAAATGTTCTTATCGCTTCTTCCATGGTTTTATTATAACAAATTTTAATGTTTGATTTTGTCGGCTTCTTCAATACGCTCGGACGCCAAAATATATGCTGCGTTTCGTAGCGTAGTTTTATATTTTTCTTTTATAACTACAATGTTATTCCATGCTGATACCATTAGATCGTCCAATTTTTTTAATACATCTTCTCTTTGCCATTTTTCTGAGTTCATATTTTGATACCATTCAAAATAACTAGTCGCGACTCCGCCACTATTTGCAAGGATATCTGGAATAACGATGACTCCATTTTTTGCAAAAATTTCATCGGACTCAGGAGTCGTCGGACCGTTTGCCATTTCTACGATAATTTTTGCAGATATTTGTTCCGCATTTTCTGATGTCAGTACATTTTCAAGTGCGGACGGCACCAAAATATCCACCGAGAGTAAAAGCAACTCCGCATTTGTGATATTTTTTGTACCAGCCAAACCAGACAGAGTCCCGGTATTTTTTTTGTGAGCGAGCGCAAGAGCTAGGTCAATTCCATTTTCATTATAAACTCCACCTTTGCTATCAGAAAGAGCTACGACTTTTAAACCTTGCTTTATCACACTCTCTGCAAAATATGTAGCGACATTTCCGAAACCTTGAATAGCGACTGTCGCACCGACAGATATCAATCCTGTGTTTATTATTTCTCTCACCACCACTCCTCCGCCAAAACCCGTAGCTTCCATTCTACCTTCACTTCCGCCATTTGCAATGGCTTTTCCTGTAAATGTTGCAGGCGCCTTTTTGCCTGTGATTTTTTCATACTCATCTAGCATATAGCCCATTATTTTTTCGCCAGTGTTTACGTCTGGTGCAGGCACATCCATTTCAGGTCCAAGCACAGGATACATTTTTTTTATATACCCGCGTGAAATATTTTCAATTTCTTTTTCAGACAAAATTTTAGGGTCCACAATCACGCCTCCTTTTCCTCCTCCGAAAGGCACGTTTACTACCGCACATTTGAAAGTCATCCAAAAACTAAGTGCGCGCACTTCATCTAAATTTACGTCGTGATGAAAACGTATTCCTCCTTTATATGGTCCGCATGAATTATTGTGTTGACTTCTAAAACCTTGAAAAATATGTTGACTTCCGTTATCCATCGTTACAGGAATACTCACTTCTATGTATCTATCGGGAGTTTTCATTCTATCTAAAAAATTTTGATCAAGCTCCGCTATCTTTCCTGCTTTTTCCAATTGGTCTATCGCATTTTTAAATGGGTTTGTTTGATTTTTCATTTGATAATTATATGTTAAAGGCGGGGGTCTTGGAAGACCCCCGCCTTAATTCTTGTGTCCGAGTTAAACTCGGAAACTGCTAAAAATTCTCCTCATTTTGCCAATTTTGCCAATTTTGCCAATTTTTGTTGCGTTGGTTGAGAGCCTTTCGTTGCCCCCATCCCCAGTGAGAATTGCGTTTGTACCCTGGTTTTTTTACTCTTACCATTTTGGAATATCCTCCAACAATTGTGCGAGGAACGCCTAGAATAGGTACACCCTATTCAGAAAACAGCTCCATTCATAATCCTACACCTAACATTATAAAAATCAACACGTTATCAACGCAACTGTGGATTACTTGAAGCGCATCATTTGTTATCTTTTTTCAAGTTTTATGTCCGCGGGAGCTTGTCTTTTTGGAGTTATTTTTTGATTTGTGATTGGCGTTGTGGTAGAAATTATTTTTTCAGCTTCAACTGCAGTAGATAATCCATTTTTGTAAAACATAAATGCTGTTCCATATTCTTCTATTATAAACTGCGTATCTCCAGAATCAACAAATTTTGTCGCTTTATCAATAGTGTCTGAAGCGATAGCAATAGAAGTCGCGGAAACTTCTACATTTTTATCAATGCTCTGTTTTACTTTGTCAATTTTTGTAGTCGCATCTTTTCTTTTATCCTGTGCTGTTGCTTTTTTTATTTCATCATCGTCAAGTGTAGGAATTTTTGCTTCTACTTCTTCACGAGCTTGCGTTGTCGTGGTTATGCTTGCTTCAACAGAATCGAGGAGATTACTCAGCTCTGTTTGACTGTCCGCCATCTTTTCGTTTGCTATTTTTTCATCTGTAGCTGAAATTGTTTCTTCTGCCGTCACGGTTTCGCTCGTAGTGACATCTATTTTTGTGAGATCGTCTGATACAGAAATAACCGCCACACCTTTTTCCTCTATATCACTTTCAATAGATGTAACTGTGGGTGCAACTGTGGGTGCAACTGTGGGTGCAACTGTGG
>SICJ01000004.1 GCA_009691505.1 Candidatus Parcubacteria bacterium
GGAAAAAATAAACCGTTGATGACAACAAACGGAATAATTGGAATTAGAAAAAGTCCGCCGATAACAATGTTGTGTAAAATCTTTTGCATTTTTATATTTTTTATTTCTAATCTAAATCAACCGCTGACTTTGGCAAAACTACATCTTCCGCCGTCATAAAATCTAGAGACAATAGATTTTTTTATATATTTTTGTTCTTTTTTATTCATTACGATATCCAACTAAAAAATTTATTTCTGGCTTTTGAAACTACAATTTTATCTACATCGTCGTATTCAAAAAAACTACGCCAAGAAATACAAAATCCAGGGTAGATCTTTTTTAACACGAAATACCGCACAAATAAATAGAGCGACAAGGTTACGAGATATTCAATAGACGCACCAATCACACCAAACAAAGGCAGAAAGATGAATGAAAACAAAACAATAGAGATATTTTTTACAAAAACAGTATAAAAAAGAGATTTCTGCTGTTTTGCTGCTTGAAACATGGGAGTGAAAACAACAGCAAATGGTGCGAGCAACATTGTAATTAGGAGTACGTTGTATGAACTAATGGCCGTCGTATATTTTGGAAATGCAAAATGTATCACATACGGCATAAACAAAAACACGCCGAGACCAATACATACAAAGACGAACATTTGATACTTTATAGATTTTGCAATAATAATATTCACTACTTTGTGATTAGATATTTTCTCAGAAATAACTGGTGTTAGAACACTTGAAAGCGTAAACAAAGACTGGGAGTGTGCTAACAGAGTAGAAGCTAGTGAAAAGATACTGACAGCTGGCGTTCCTAGCATTGTTTTAATTATCCACAAACGTATATTTTGTCCAAGGGTGTTGAAATATGTTGATAAAACAGCCCATTTACCGTGAGCCATAATAGACTCCAGTACACACCCTGTATTAGTAGCCTGAACACGTCTCCAAGCTCTATATGACATAAAAAATAACGGGCAGAGGAAAATAAGCGCTGTCGCTTGTCCTAAAATGTTTGCCCAAAAAATGCTCTCAAGATGAAAAGTGGAGAAAGAAAATACACAAAGTACGACAACCAATCTGAAAAACTCTTCACAAAAACCTATAAGCGCCTGAAAGAAGAATTTTTTCTCCACTGAGAAAAAAATCGTAAAAGCCATGCGAATAGGAGAAATTAAAAAAGAGAAGGATAAAATACGTAGTGAGTTTGAAACGTTGCTTGTTACAAAATATTTAGCAAAAAATGAAAAAGAAAACAGAAGAATAAATCCTACAATACACAACATTGTTTGCAAGGTAATATATCTTTTGAAAATCTCTTTTGCTCGAGACATATTCCCTTGGCCTTTACAAAAACTCATATCAGCAATAATCACTGAGGATATACCCGGGAGAAGCAAAATTCCTAAAAAAGAATACACCGTCATGGAAAGTTCTGAAAGTCCATATTCGTGGATGGAAAGTGACCTAAGAACAATGATGGCGATGAAAAAAGAGGCAAATTTTGTGAGTATACCAAGCAATGTGAAAATAACTGTGCCTTGTGCAATAGAGCGCGTTGTTGAGTGTTGTGGTGTCGTGATCATAATAATTAAGGTCTGGACAGAGCTATAAAATCCCCTATTCGCTTGGCTCTTTTTCCCCAAGTGTGTTCCTTGACCTTTTCTTTAGCTAATCTTGATACTTTATCACAAAGCACCGAGTCGCCCAAAGTCCTAGTTATAGAATCCGCCAAAGCGTGCGGGTTGTCCGCTTCGCAAAGAACGGCAGTGTCGTCGCCAGTTATTTGTCTTATGGACGGTAAATCAGAAGCGACGATAGGCCTCCCGCTTGCCATATACTCAAAAAGTTTCATTAGCGAAGTATAAAAAGCAGAAATTTTTTCTTTAGCCGTATTTGGTAAAACCAAAACATCAGCCGCAGATTGCCAATAAGGAATCTCTGCGTGTGGACGATGCCCTATCAAACGGATGTTTGGGGTGTCTCCATACTCTTTGAGAAAGTGTTCGGAGTCTTTTTTTGTTCCTCCAACAAAATATATATTTGCATTTGGAATAAATTGCGATGCTTGCGCCAAAGTGCCTACTCCTTTCCAGCCGTATAAGTGTCCCGTGTAAAGCACGATTGGCCTATCGTCTGGCAAAGAAAGGTGGACTCGCGCCTCTGCTTTTGTCATTTCTTTTCCAAAAGATTCTAGTGATACAGCGTTTGGTTCAACTAAAATTTTTTCTCCGTGGAGACCAAAGGGCTCTTTTAATTTATCTTTCTTCCATTGGTTTGTAGATAAAATCCACTTCATGCTACGCAACATGTGTTTATAAAAAAATAAGTTTTTTTCAGGAAAATCGTGAACTTCATAAAAAGACGGCGTACCCGTAAGCGAGGCAAAATAAAGTGGGACTATTACTTTTGAGTACGCAATGTCTTGCGAAATCATCAGAGCCAAGGTCTTCTACATATGCCGGCATAATTATTTCATTTCCCCTCTTTTTGCCCGCATATTGAGACATTCTAAATATTATTGAATTCGGGATATTTATTTCCTCATCAGAATCTCCGTAGGCAAAAATTAAAATCTTCTTCTGTACTGATTGTGCTACCGCGACACATTCATTAATGTAGCCAGCAATATTTTTTACAGAAAAATAATTGTATGGCACCGCAATAAAATCTGCGTCTTTTGGGTTATCTACCACCGTGTAAATGTCGCCCAAATTATCCAGAGAAACATTTTGAAAAAGTCTTTTTGATTTTGTGCCAGCTGACAAATCAAAAATTACAAAATACTCCACCATTTCCAATTTTTTAGTTAGAAAAAGCTTCAACATAAATTATTTTTTAGCACTGAAAATATATCCGAGAGGATACCGTATACCTATTTTAGGTCTAAATTTGATAAAGATTGAGTCAAGAAAATGGTATACTGGCAATAATATCACCCTCATGATGATGGGCACAGAAAACACGAGATTGTTGTAATTAACCGCAAAAGGACCGCGACCTATTTCTTTTACCTCAATATCTTTAAACCCAGATTTTTCCAAAATCTTAATCAAGGCCTCTTTTGTATATCTAAAAAAATCATGCGGATCTGGATGATAATTAACCAAAAATGGCACGAAGCCGAGTATTTTAGAGTTATTTTTTAAAACCCTATGCGCCTCGCCCACCAAAAATTGATGATTAAAAATATGCTCCAAAATATTAAACATCAAAACGTGGTCTATTTCTTCGTTTTTATATGGCAGAGAATCCTTTTCAAAATTAATGCCCTTGCTCTGTGGCAACATCATATCTGAAGATATAATCTCTGTATTTTCTGCGACATTTAGATATTTAAAATAGTCTGGACTTCTTGCACCTCCGATATCCAAAACTTTTCCAGAAATAGTATATTTTCTCAATGCGTCGTTCATAAGTATCCGCGCCAAGCTCTGACCACTCCATATTTTTTTAGTTAAATATATAATCATATTTTTTTCAATATAAAAAAGTGGTGATATTGATTATCAAAGGGCACAAAATGCTTGACAAGCTTAAAGTGGCTTTCAAAAACTTTTTTGACTTTTGGAAAAGAAAAACCAGCTTTGCCAATTTCCCAATAATGCTCGCCGTTAAACACGTGTTTTCGTGGATATGGAATTTTAAATGAAAAACGAAACTCTTTTACAAAAGGAATTTTAAAATTAAATTTTACAGCTGGACCAAAGTGGGGTAAGCTCACAATCACGTATTTCTTTGACACACGCTTCATCTCTAGTAGACACTCCTCAAACTTTCCAAAAGGTAAATGTTCTAACACTTCAAACGCACATACCATATCATAGGAATTATCAACAAAAGGTAGGGCTTCTACAGAACCAAGTGTGTCTGGATGCAAATCTTCTGCAATATCAATATTGCTATATTTTATATCTGTATTTTGCAAAAGATAACTTTTTAATACACCGTCGCCGACTCCCACCTCCAAAATATTTTTTGGAGCACAAGCAAGCACTTCACGGATTTGATAATAATAACTTGCCCAGCGATCTGGGTAGCAATACCGACTGAATAAATAGTGTTCTTTTTCTACTTGTTTCTCTGTGGTTTTCATATTTTTTCTACTATTTTTTTAATAAGTCTGAGAAGGTTGTGTTCCCTTACTACAATGTCTCGCAACTTCTCCCCTAGACTTTGTGCATATTCTTTTTGATTAAATATAAAAATAATCTTATCAGCTAGAGCTTTTGAATCTGTCGAACCTATAATCAAATCAAAAGGTCTTAGTATTTCTACATAAGCCTCGTTTGAGGTAAGTACCGGAATACCACAAGCCATAGCTTCAAGCACCACCTTGTCCATACTTCCAGTATGACTCATATTTAGAAAAACATCACTGGGAATAATGTATTTCGGTAAGTTTTGGTGAAATAATTCACCCAAAAATACAATACTATTTTCAAGCCCGTTTTGTATGATCCATTTTTTTAAATTTTCTAAATATAGTACGTCAGCGGGCAAAACTGGACCGCCGATTATTTCCAGTCTTACTTTAATTTTTTTTCTATTTATTATTTCTATTGCTTCGAAAATGGTCCGCAGGTTTTTTGCTTCTGCTATCCTGCCGATTGTAAGTACTTTTAAAACACTGGGAGCTTCCCCACTTTCTTTACCTTTCTTAGGAGAAAACTCTGCTGTATTTATGCCGTGCCCCATTACTTCTAATTTTTTACTTTTCAAACGAAAACTTTCAGGTGATGCAGTAAATATTTTATTGGAGAGTTTTTCTGCGATTCGCAATTTTAAATCAACATTTTTGTGTGTATACCAAAGTGAAATTTTTTTACCAAGAATTTTCCAAATTGGCGCACCGAGCAATACATAAACAGGATTCATGTGTACAAAAATAACATCGTAGTTTTTGCGCTCGTGCCAAATGTATTTATAAAAACGGAAAATATAGGTAAGTTTTGAAACTCCCTCTTCTTTACCAAGAGATAAAACTTTTACATTTTTTGGTAAATCTGACCGACCTTTAAATAAGCAAATCACCGTCACGCTTAAGCAGTTTTTCTCAAACTCTAAAATCCACTCATGAAAAAAACCGAGGTTACTATCATCCTTATCTACTTTTTGTGTAATAATTAAAATTTTTTTCATGAATTTTTTTATAGAGATTTTTGCACTTTTTCGTGCGCCATTTCAATAGACACCTTATATTTTTGCAAATATTCTGCTCGAGAAGAATCAGTGATGCTGGCTAGACGCTGTACCGCCTCGTGAGTAAAGGTCTCCCGTAGTTGATTATCTTTTATAAATATTTTTATTTTTTGAAGCAAACATTCACCGTCTCCTACAGGGCACGCAAAAGAGACTCTGTCTTTTAGTACATCAGAAGCGATACCTACATCTGTGGAAATGGTTGGGCAATGTGCAAAAAGTGCTTCCACTATTGTCATGCCATAACCCTCATAATCTGAAGTAACCAGAAAAAGGTCGGCAGTTTTATAATAAGAAATAAGATCGTTTTGCCATGGTTCAAAGACGACATTGTTAGAAAGTTTTGTGTGCGACACGAGAGCCCGAAGATTTTTTTCTTGAGTGCCACTACCTACGATAACTAATCCGATGGAAGGATACTCTAATAAAAGCTTTTGCATTACATTGATAGCAAGTGGAATGTTTTTTTCTTTTGTAAGACGCGATGCCATAAAAATAATAAAATTCCACTTAGGATACTTCTTTTTTAGATCGGTCGTAATGGGGGTGTTTTCTATTTTTTCTTTATCAACAAAAATCGGTAAAATCATTGGTGCGATCGTGAGTGATTTTTGAGCAACCAAAGAATCAGCGATGCGTTTTGAAACGACACGCACCGCATTTGCTTTTACTAGAACCTTTTTTGCTATGTGCACTCGTACCCAATTTAATACTGAAGAATAGCGGAAAAAAGGACTAAATAAATCTGTGTGAATTTGAATGTGCAAAGGTATGTCAAATTTTTTCTTCAATTTCATACCGACTATTCCTGTTTCAAATGGATCTTGGCAAGTTGTCACTGTATTAGCACTTGTAAGCTTTTTATCTCTAAGAATTTCCACACAAATACGTAAAGTATTTTTTATATAGAAAATCCGCAAAAAAGAGTCTGACGGATATATCCAGACATTTGAGGAAATCTGCTCTTTTTTGTGGCCCAAAGCTCGGCGAGAAAAAACCACTATGTGTAGCTCTTCAAAAAGAGCGCCATATTCTGTCACGCGTGCACGTACAGCGCTTTCTTTTTTAAATATATTTCTATCTGTGCCTATGCTTATGACTTTCATTTTTATATTTTACCTTTTAGAGACAACGCCTTATATACAACACAAAACTCATTTATAATTTCAGTCCAAGAATGCGTATATGTAAAAATTCTTATATTCTCTAAAGATTTCCTATAACCATCCTCTGAAGCAAGATATGAGATTTTTTCAGCAATCTCTTCTGGATTATTTGGGTCAACAAAAATTCCTACATCTTTGAGCTTATTATAAAGACCCGTCTCACGCGTACAAATAAATGGTTTATTCGAGCGCAGAGCATCAAGAATTAAATTGGGACTCACTTCACTTAAAGATACAGAAATCACTGCGTAAGAAGATTGTATTTTTTTCAAAAACTTTTCATACGGAGCTGTGTCCAAGTCTAGTTTTATATCGTGATTATTTTTTTGTGCGATAGAAAAAGTTTTTTTTAAATTTGAGAAGTTTTTTAGTTTTAAATTTCTAGCTCCAGCAACAAAAACTTTTTGTGACGGAGTGTGCGACTCAATTTTTGGTCCGTAGAAATTTTCAATAACAAAATTTTTTTTAGTTTTGAGTGAGTAAGCTTTTGTAAAAATATCTCTTTGCCACTGCGTACTAAAGACCACAGCGCTTGCATTTTCAAGTGTAAAACGAGTAACTAAAAAAATAAGTTTCTCTTTTAAATTCAACTTATTTAATCGTTTTTGATAGAAATCCTTAAATAAAATGAGATCTCCCGTTCTCTCAACATAAGATTCCCACAAAAAATCTCCACCTGTGCGTATTATTATTTTTTTCTGAAGCAAATTTGCCGCACACACTGCTGGAAAACCAACAGAAAAAGTATCCAGAGCAATCACAAAATCTGTTCCAAACATTGCAAAAAAACTACGCCAAAAAAAAAGTTTGTGACGAATAATAGGTGGGAGTTTACGCTCCAAAACATAAGTAAGTATTTTTACACTATGCCCCTGCCTACGAAATTCATCCTCTATCTCCTTTGCATATTGCGCTGGACCACCCACCAGTGGCGGATAAATACCTGTGCATATGAGGATTTTCATGTATATACCCTATCAGATTTTGGCGAAAAAAGCAGTTTTCATGTCGCTGATCACGCCTTCCCAATTATACTTTTCTGCAACCAAACGAGAAGCGTTTGCGACAATTTTTTTGCGCAAATTTTTGTCGTCTAAAATCTTATTTACACTTAAAGCGACACTTTCTGGATTATCTACCTCACAAAATACACCTGTTTCATTTTCTTTTAGGAAATCTACTATTCCGCCAACGGGAGTAGCAATGACAGGAATTCCTGCCGACATCGCTTCTATAAAAGAATTACCCATACCTTCAGAGCGAGATGTGCGGATAAAAATATCAGAAATTTTTAAATATTTTGGAATTTCTTTATATTCAACCCAAAAATCATTGAAAAACACACGGCTTTCAACACCCAAATCGTGCGCGAGTTTTTTTAGATCTTCTTCTAGCGGTCCTGTTCCGATAATTAAAAATTTAATATTTTCTGGAAGAAGGGGTAGGGCACGCACAACATCAGCTACACCATTTTTTTGCACAAGACGTGAAGTCGTAATGAGAAAAATATCTTTTTCTTCTTTATGAAAACGCCAACGTAACGCCCCAAGCTCTTGCTCACTGTAGTCGCGCGCAAAAAGAGATGTGTCTACTCCGTTTGGTATCACAGCTATCTCACCTCTGTAACCCATGTCGCGTGCAAATTTTTCTAGATATTTTGAAATGACCTGAACAATCCGTGCTTTTTTAAAAATCATTTTATAAAACGGATACACGAGTCGTATACGCAGACGACGAGTGACATGTGCAATACTGTCGCCTTCTTGTAGAGTCAAGATAAACGGCACGCACCGAAACCACAAAAACAGAAGTGCAGGAAAACCCATATATGACATCATCGCCCACGAAGCGTTGTATTTTCTTTTTTTATGTAGAGCGACCGCCTTAAGACTCGCCGTGATTGGAAAAAATATTTTATTTAGATACATTGGAAAACGTAACAAATCAGAAGACGTTGGATTATCTTTTGTAAAACCAATACGATGCACGTTTACATTACCGATTTTTTCAAATCTAGGCGACTTTTTATCAAAACGAAGTGTGATCATATCAAACTCTATTTCCTGCGGAGAAATCCTGTCGGTAATTTCTTTTATAGCAATTTCAGCTCCGCCAATAATCGGATGATAAGCGATTGAAAAAATAAGTATTTTCTTCATGATATTAAGCGCCCAGTATTTTACGCAAAACGTCTTCTGGAACTTCTTTGAGATTTTCTTTTGCCTCTGCTTTTTGTGTTTCTTTGGCTGATTCTTTTACTGTCTCAGTTTTCAACGGATTTACAACTCGCTCTGGAACAAGTTTTTCATTTTTACTTTTATCTACGATTGAAGCGAGAGCCTGTTTCAAGCTAAATAGATTTTCTTTCGATGGAACTTTTGCGTCTGGTGTGCGGGAATTTTCTTTTGGTTTTAGTGACTGCAAAGAAATACTTTGTGGTTTTGTTTCTATCTTTCCATCCCCCGCTACTTTTATAGTCTCAAATGGATTACTTTGTGGGGGCATTTTGGGCATGTCGTTCTTTCTCGGTTTTAAATCTGAGGCAGATTTCATAGGTTCAGCTTGCGGAGTTTTTTTAGGCTGAGCTGTAGTGTGTGGTGTTTTAGTGTGGGGTGCTGAGTCCGTGCGTTTTGGTTGTGCAAATTGATTTGGAACTACTGCTTGTTGTCTGTTGTCTCCTGCAAAATTTTTAGACCCAAACGTCGGCGCAGAGCTTGCGACTTGTCTTGAGTTTATTGGCTGATGCCATGCTTTTATTTCTGCTTCTACTTCTTCTTTTGGGTGCGTAAACATAAGCCTAGAGTTTTCAAGAATTTCCTTTCTATATGTAGTTTCCTGTTTCGCTATTGGTGGTAGACTTGTCGCAGAAAAAGGCGACGACGCCACACCGTCTATCATCAGCTTTAGATAAATTTGCACGAAACCAAGGTTTACCAAATCTTCTGCAGTAAATGTCGGCATAAATTCTTTCTCCAAAACTTCAGCATCAAAAGCACCGACACGAAAGACAATCATTGTGCCCACGTTACCAAAGACAGCGTCGCGCACCTCCTCCGACATTTGCTCTATATATTGATGCGCGACCGTTAGATTGAGTTTATATTTTCTTGCCTCAGAGAGAATGTCGGCGAAAGATTCATTTGCAAAAGACTGAAATTCATCCACGTACAGATAAAATTGTGGCAAAGACTGAAGTACTTTTTCGCTCACATCCGCGCGAGACATCGCACCAAGATATATTTTTGTAATAAGCATACTCCCAAGAAGGTTGGCATTGGCTTCGCCCACAAGACCTTTTGAAAGATTGATGATAAGAATTTTTCTATCATCCATTACTTTACGAATATCAAAAGTGGATTTTGTTTGACCAACTATGTTTCGGACGAGAGGATTAGATACAAACTGTCCGATTTTGTTTTGAATCGCCGCGCCCGCTTCTTGCATATATCTTTCTCCATATTTTTCAAACTCATCAACCCAAAAAGATTTTACTGAAGGATCAGAAACATTTGCTACTACTTTTTTACGGTAATCTTTGTCGGAAAGCATTCTGTTTACACCTATAATCGTAGAATCTGGATACTCCAAAAGAGCAAGTAAAATATTATTTAAAATATATTCCATTCGTGCAGACCACATATCTACCCAGATCTTTTTAAACGAACTCATAAGACCGTTTGCGACGAGATGGCGTTTTGATGGACCAACGTCTTCCATTACGTTAAAAGAAATAGGATGCTCAGTATCAAACGGTGCAAAATATATTACATCTTTTATACGCTCGGCAGGAACATATTCCAAAAGAAGGTCGGCAGTTTTTCCGTGCGGGTCAATAAAAGCCATTCCTTCGCCATTTTTAATATCCTGCACTGCCATATTTTCAAGCAGAGTAGATTTTCCCATACCTGTTTTTCCAATAACATAGACATGCTTAGTTCGGTCTTTAGACTTTATACCAAACGGGATTTTTTTGTTTCGTGCATCAGTTTGCGCGAAATATGTGACAGCGTCAGGATTCATTTTTCTATTTTAACATCATTATACCACCGAAATCTAATTCTTTAAAAGTGCGCCGACGGTGTATTTATTGCTAGGACTCCAAATCATCCAAGACTGAACACCCGCATCATAGCTCGCTTTTATTTGTGCTTTTACTTCTGGAATATCATAGTTGCCACCATAATCAAAATCTTGAATCCATGTGCGGAGTTTTTTTGCAGAACCGCCTTTATACCAAGAAGGTGGATTAAATTTTGGCGTAGTAACGGCGATTGTAGAGGTGGCTGTTGTCGTGGCGTTTTTGTTTGCAATAAGCAAATCTAAAGCGTTGGCTTTTTTCACAGCACCAGACATTGCAAAATGGACTACTTCATATACATAATCATCTGGGTTTGCCCAACCATTAAAATTTTTAGGATAATGAGATGGGTAGACCATTGGTACAACAAAATCAAAATATGGTAGAACGTTTTCAAGCACCTGACCAATATTTAAATCGTCATTACTTGTCGTAGTCATTCCAAAGAAATCAGCAGAGGTTTTTAGTCCAGTATCTTTTAGCTCATCGTGCAAATATGCAAAAAATTCTTTTAGAACTTCGGGCTTTGGTCTCCCATCAGAGTGAACATAAAGAGCGTCTTCCATCTTTCCATCAGAAGGAAATCGTACATAATCAAAATTAACCTCATCAAAACCTATCGCATAAGCTTCTTTTGCAATTGAAGATATATAATTCCAATATTCTTTTGCACCAACATCTATAAAACCCAAACCTTTAAAATCTTTCCACGGCAAACCCGTAGACCTACTCTGTACAGCAAGATCTGGACGAAGTTTTACAAAAAATGGATCCTGAAAAACAGCCATGCGTCCTATAACATATATATTTTTACTGTGAAGATATTCTACAAACTCCGCCATATCACTTGCTCCACAGGTCGGCGAAATGGACGGGGAAAGTTTTGAATCTTTCACATCAAATGCGAGTCGCCCTGTGTAATCTTTTATGTCAATAATAATAGAATTGACCTCCGTTTCATCAGCTATTTTTACCAAACTTTCTCTAAAAGGTTTTGTGCCAACGACACACTGTGTCATATATATTACCTTGAGCGGTTCTGGTGTTGTAATATGTGTCACCTTTTTTTCTGGGACAATGGTCACGGGTAGAGTGCTAGTATTTTTCTGCGACACATCATATACAGCACTATAATTATCTGAAAAAAAAGATGAGGCTAAAAAATATAAAACAAAAAATAATCCAACGCACAGCACCGTGATAGACAAATGTTTTCGTATCTTTTTTGATATGGACATCTTAAGGTTGCATAATCTCTTCTCTTGCTTCAATTTCTTCTTTTTGTTCTTCTACAAAAACCGCCGGCACGCTCTCTAGGTAGACTTCGTTTTGACGGGTCTTTCTGGTGACGCTTCTATGAACTGTCCTTTTATGACGTGCGAGCATAAATGAAAGGGTAGAAATTGCTAATCCAGATATAACATAAATCACTGTATCATAAGGAGGAGGAAAGCCACCATAAAGTGCTATAAAAACTATCCATAAACCAAGAATTAAAATGAGACGATTTTTTGTAAACATATAAAAGATTATAACAATAAATCTACAATGCTACCAATATCCCCTGCTCCCATAATTACAATGACATCATTTTCTCCAGCGATAGCAAGAGCTTTTGCGATATCTTCAAATTTTTCATAAAAAATCACATTACCTTTATGACTAGAAAGCACTTTTTCTGCGACGATTTCGGATGAAATAGATGCATCAAATGGCTCACGCGCCGCGTAAATAGGTGCGAGAAAAACATTGTCGGCATCTTTAAAGGCCTCAGCAAAATGCTCCAAATGATCTTTTGTCCTGCTATATAAATGTGGCTGGAAAATCGCAGTGATTTTTTTCTGTGGAAACATTTCCCGTGTCATAGCTAAAGTCGCGATGACTTCTGTAGGATGATGAGCATAATCGTTATAAACCATCGCACCTCGCGCAGTTTTTCCTTTAAATTCAAAACGTCGCCATGTGCCTTTAAAAGTGTTGAGCGAGTTTATTATTTTTTCTTCCGAAACTCCTAGAATACTTGCTACTGTAAAAGCTGCCCGCGCATTTTTTTTATTATGTTCACCAGCTAAGTTAATCTCCCCACCTTTTTTTATCAAAGAATAGTCATGAATTTTGCAAGATAAATTTTCTACGACAGGAGCGATGTTTTTGTCGTTTGGTGCACAGACTAAATGATCTTCTGTGCCGAGTCGCTCTGCGAGCTCACGAAAAGCAGACTGAATATCTGTTATGTCTTTGTAATAATCCAAATGATCAGCATCAATATTTGTGATTACCCAAATGTTTGGTTTTATATTTAAAAAAGCACGTTTGTATTCACACGCTTCAACCACAAAATATTTGCTTTTCCCTGCGATAAAATTGCTCTTCTCATCTGAAAGCAGACTTCCCACAATCACAGTCGGGTCTAGCTCTGCGTCAATCAAAATTTTTGCAATCATCGCCGTAGTCGTTGTTTTTCCATGAGTGCCAGACACAGCAATCGTATATTTTTCTTTTGTGATAATGCCGAGCATTTCTGGATATGAATACGCAGGTATGCCGAGCTCTTTTGCACGCATAAGCTCTGGATTATTTTCTGATATCGCTGGCGTATAAATTACAAGTTCGGTGTCCTGTGAAATATTTGATGCTTGAGGTGTATACAAAATTTTTGCGCCGAGTTTTTCTAGCTCGCTTGTAATAATAGATTTTGATAAGTCAGAGCCGGTAACAATTTTACCTTCGAGCAAAAACATCCGCGCAATAGCCGACACGCCTATTCCTCCAATCCCTATAAAATGAAAACGTTTCATAAATCCTATAATACTCGTAAATGCCAAAGTGAACAATATCCACAGTTTATTTTTTAAATTGACACGCAAAACTTTAAGATGTAATGTTTTGGAGGAGTAGTCTTGTAAATGTACCTAAACAACACGATCTGAAAAGATCAGAAAGAGCGGTCAAAATGCACCAGTCAAACGTTACTGCGGGAAGAGTTATTGGATGTAAGCCTTTCAATCCCTTCAAAAATTTGGGTGAAATTGACGGTGCCAAAATCATGCTGTTTGGAACAGCAGGTGGCAACTTCAAAATGAATAGGGTGGGTGATCCATACTGTCCCATTGAAGATAATGCAAAAAATAGGGAGATCTTCCATTTCATAGCACACACTGCAAATCATCACGGCGTTGGAAAGATGTTTTTCCCAAGACCTGAGAAATTCAACGCAGTGATCGCTTCGCCAGACCACAAAGAGTGGCGGGAAATTGTTGTGGCAAACAGCGGTGTCACAATCTTGCGTGGACCATTTTGTGACGGTGCAATCATCAAGCAAGGAGAAGGAGTGTGTCTCACGTCAGGCGGATGTCCGACAGTCTTTTTCTACGACAGTGAAACGAGAGTGGGGATCGTAACTCATGCGGGTCGCGACTGCCTCTTTGATCGCAATATGGCAATTCATGGAAAAGCAACGCCTTGTCGTTTGGACAGCGTCATCAGGACTGGTGTTTCTAGTCTATGTGAGAAAATGATGAGGTACGGCGAAGGACCGAGTATTCCAAAAATCAAAGTCTTCATCACCTGCGGAATTGCAGGGACTCACTTCATTCATTCACTGCAAGACCCAAATCACGGGCATGGAAACTTGGCGATAAAAGACCATCTTCACAAGAAGTGGCTCGACGATTCGTATTGGGTCGGCGATGAGCTGTGGCTAAATCGACTCATCACACTTCAGTGCGCCAGGATGGGAATTTTGCCAGAAAACATAGTGTGCGATGGAATCGACACTTATGCGGACTGCGATTACCAAACTGACAAACTTATGTGGCATGACAATGTGCGGGATACCAAGAGCCAAAAACTCGCAGGTGTCCATCCGATTGTTACGCCACGCAACCTTGTTATGGTTTGCATCCCATAAAATGGACGAGTCAAGTGATGTAAGTGCGCGCGGGTCTCCTAGACCCGCGCGCTTTCATTTTTATTTTATTTTTTTAAGCGATGATTTCGGCTTTTTATTTTTAGTCTTCTTTGATACCGCAACTTGTTCCGTTTTAAAATTTTTCACAATCTTATTAAACTGATCTCCTCTATCATATTCATTTACAAACATTCCAAAAGAAGCAAACCCCGGACTAAGCAAAATACTGTCACCTTCGCGCGCATAGAAAAAAGCTTGCGTAAAAGCATCGGTCAAATCTTTTGCTTCTATTATATGCACGTCGCGTAACGCATACATATCTGCTTTTATTTTTTCCGTACCGGTCGTGCCTTTTCCAGAAAGTAAAACGACGGTCGTCGCAAAATCTGGAATGCGTTTTAGCGCCCCCGACATATCCATATTTTTATCCGCACCACCCATGATTAATACAATATTTTTTTTGTCACCTAGAGCGTTGAGTGCCACTAAAAGCGTATCTGGAGAAGTAGAATTGGTATCGTTGTAGACATCAATCCCGTTTATGGTGCGGACAAGCTCAAGTCGCCCAGCGATACTTTTAAAGTTTGTTAATGCTTCTTTTATGACACCTTCTTTTATTTGTAGAATGTTTCCGACCGCAAATGCCAGCTCAGCATTTTTTTTATTGTGCTCGCCTTTTATATAAAGTTGCCACGAGTCAGGAATGGAAAGCGGTTTCATAAAATGACTTTTGAGCGCTGGATATTTTGCTTGAATTTTTTTGAGCATTATTGTCGGCGCGACTAAATAATCACTCGACGTTTGATTTGAGAAAATATATGCTTTGTCATTCCAATACGCTTCACGATTGTTATTGTAATAGTCGAGATGGTCGTCCATAAAATTAGTGAACACGCTGATGCGCGGACTTATCTTTGCTTCACCAAAGCCTTGAAGTTGCCAAGAAGAAAGCTCTAGAACAACCATATCGCCAGCTTTTACTTTTTTCAAAAGTGGAAGCGTAGCGAGTCCGCGAAGATTTCCGCCAAGCAAAATTTTGTGTTTCCATCCGAGTTTTTTCTTTGCATGTAAAAGCATTTCGTAAATAAGCATGGTCGTTGTGCTCTTTCCGTGTGAACCCGTCACGCCAATAATCATTACTTCTGGCGCAAGTTTTACAAAAAGCGACTCGTCCATTTCTATTGGAATGTTTTGAGAACGCGCAACTTCAATAAAAGAAGAGTCTAGGGACACGCCTGCTGATTTTAAAATCATGTCGCGGTCGCGAAAATCCTCCAAACGATGTTCGCCGAGGACATATTTTATTTTTCTATATTTTTTAAGTTTTTTTAGGGTCGGAGCAAGTTGTTCTGCACTTTTCAAATCTGTCACTATCAAATCCGCCCCGCATCCAGCCAAAAACTCTACATCAGCAAGTCCTCGCCCGAGAAGACCGAGCCCCATGACGGTGATTTTTTTATTTTTAAAATATTCTTTGTGGGTCATTTTTTATGGAGAACAAGCGTATCTCAAATCTTAAACGGTGCGCGCACTAGGGGTCGAACCTAGGACCTTTCGAGTATCAGTCGAATGCTCTACCAACTGAGCTATGCGCGCAAGTGCATAAAATCTAACAAAAATCACGTCATAACACAAGATTCACTTATATAAATAAAAACCCCACCAGTTCTAAAAACCTGGGGGGATTTCTGACATTCAATTTTTCTTAAGCACATTTTCAACTTTCTTCCAGTACTGAACAGTACTGGCTTTTTTAAACCCTTTTGGCCCACCATTCCAAATCCGCGACCTGTCTTCGTCCGTGACTTCCCTGCCGATACGCTTTTTCGTGGCATACAACGACAAATACTTT
Organism: Candidatus Parcubacteria bacterium; assembly: GCA_009691505.1. Taxonomy (GTDB): domain Bacteria; phylum Patescibacteriota; class Minisyncoccia; order Phycocordibacterales; family CALRHW01; genus SICJ01. The sequence continues at coordinate 16,199 of SICJ01000004.1, forward strand.
TCACAGATTTCAATTGACAGTGTGCGATTTCCAAGACAGTCTTGCGCACTATATTTAGTGCCGAAAGCACGATTGACGTCCTCCACACATGGCTGACGTATCTGCAGGCACCCATATGCCTTGCAAGTCAGCTCCACATCACCTATGGCGTTGTCATCCCCTTGTGACTCTACTTGGATAAGCGCCGAAATCAAGCGGTCAATATTGACCACTTCCCGCTTGGCTTGCTCAGTAGCAAAAATCGGAGTCACTGTAAAAGTCGCGCAAAGTAGTGAGACGAAAGCCCAAAAAACCAAGATGACAATCTGCTTGTTTCCCTTGTTCATAACTTAATCTCCATGAACTTCCTGAATGATAAAATATATCGCACAGCACAAGCTATGCAACCATCAGGTCTATATAAAATATTATCATAGAAGTGATATATTGTCAATGGTTACGTAACAAACAAAAATCACAGGCACGTGCCTGTGATTTTTGTATAACATTCTATATTTTGTTCCGTTCACATAGTCTTTCCTACTGTCATGCTACTTTAAGGATATTTAGCAATAATCCGTTTCTGAGCTCAATTGAGGCTCAGAAATCGACTGTAAGTTTTGGCACAAAAGTGACAAAACGATTTTCATTTGAAATACTCCACGAGCAGCTTCCGCTACCCGTGCCTTGTTACGACTTACTCCCTGTCATTGAGCTTACCTTAGGACCACATACGTGATATTTCGGGTATTCCCAACTCCCTTGAGTTGACGGGCGGTGAGTACAAGACTTGAGAACGTATTCACCGCAGTATAGCTGACCTGCGATTACTAGCAATTCCAACTTCATGGGGTCGAGTTGCAGCCCCCAATCTGAACTGGGGCGACTTTTCTTACGATTAGCTCAGGGTTACCCCGTCGCAACGCGTTGTAGTCGCCATTGTATTATGTGTGTAGCCCCGGATATCAGAGGGACATGCTGACCTGGCGTCATCCTCGCCTTCCTCCCCGTATATTATGTCCAAACTCGCGATTACTCGCGCACTTGGGCACACTATACGGGGCAGTCTCGCCTGACAAATATAACAGGCAACAAGGGTTGCGTTCGTTACCCCACTTAAGGGAACAATTCAAACCACGAACTGACGACGGCCATGCATCACCTGCCTAACTGCCCTTGCGAGCTACTAAAGTTTCCTAAAGTATTCAGTTAGGTTTCAAACCCGGGTAAGGTTTTTCGTTTACCATCGAATTAAACCACATAATCCACTGCTTGTGCAAGTCCCCGTCTATTCCTTTGAGTTTTAACCTTGCGGTCGTACTACCCAGGCGCTTCTCTTAACGCGTTAGCTTCGCCTCTCAGAGGGTCGATACTCCGAAAAGCTAGAGAAGATCGTTTAGGGCGTGGACTACCTGGGTATCTAATCCAGTTCGCTACCCACGCTTTCGTGTTTCAGTGTCAGTAATGCACCAGTGAATTGCCTTCGCTTTTGGTGTTCCCCATGATATCAACGGATTTCACCCCTACTCCATGAGTTCCATTCACCCCTTGCACACTCAAGTCTTGCCGTTTCCTTCGCAGGTCCCCGGTTAAGCCGAAGAATTTAACAAAAGACTAACAAGACCACCTACACACCCTTTACGCCCAATAATTCCGGATAACGCTCGGGGCCTCTGTATTACCGCTCCTGCTGGCACAGAGTTTGGAGCCCCTTATTCTTGAGGTACTATCAATAAACTTTCTCCCTCACAAAAGACCTTTACGTCCCTAAGGACTTCATCAGTCACGCGGCGTCGCTCCGTCAGGCTTTCGCCCATTGCGGAAGATTCTCGACTGCAGCCACCCGTAGGTGTATGGTCCGTGTCTCAGTACCATCGGTGGGGGTCAGCCTCTCAGCTCCCCTAGACGTCATAGCCTTGGTAAGCCATTACCTTACCAACTAGCTGATATCCCGCAGGCCTTTCCCAAAGCGATAAATCTTTACTCCTAAGAGACTATCAAGTATTAGCCAATCTTTCGACTGGTTATTCTTGACTTTGGGGGAAGTACCTACGTGTTACTACCTCGTTCGCTACTGTGCATTGCTGCACCGTTTAACTTGCATGCCTTATCCACGCCGCCAGCGTTCATCCTGAGCTAGGATCAAACTCTTAGTAAAAATTTATTTTTGAGGATAAATTTTTGTTGAACGGAACAAAATACAGAATACTATTTTTGAAAATAGGACGCGCATTTTGCTCACTTTAAAAAGTTTGATTTCGCTCTTGAAATTATTTTTTTTGAATAAACATATAGACTTGCACGTATGTGAATACGTATAAGTAATTTCAAAGTACATCCCTAACATTTATTAGGGATTTCACCATTATATAGATATCTGTTTTGGAGTCAAGGGGTTGTAGTGAGAAGTGTTTTTGTGACTTTGGTGGAAGATTTTTGAGCATAGAATTGGGTATGGAAAAAGACGCCCCCCGTGAAGCGTCTTGACCCGATAAATTGGGTTTTTCAAACTTGAGAAATCATTGGCTGTGTTCGCGAGCGAATCTTGCCTGGGCTCGTTTAAAAGTTGCATTTCAAACAAGAATTTTCAGTTTCTCATGTATAGAAAGACCTTAGCGAAAAACGATATTATGACTTCGTGCCATATTTCGACATGGATCGGGAGCGTAAACATTCTGCCAATTATGAATGCACCGCCCACAACGAGGATGAAAATCCCTAACCATGTAACAAGGAAGGCACAGATGCTTCCTACTTTCTCTAGGAGATCGTTACTCATTGACAAACCCTTTCAAATACCCATTTTTGACCAGAGCCTTTCGGGCATTCTTATAGCCTTTCGAGCAGTAAGAACTTTTCTGTAATCAGGAACATTTAGGTGACAGTTCCGTTACAAAAGTAACATATCTAGTGCTAATATTAAGAGTTGCGTCCGCGGGTAAATTATTTCTCAGTTCCCTTCCCTTTCATTTTTCCGAGAGTAACGAGTAATGGCGACGCGAGGAAAATAGATGAATATGTTCCCACAATAACGCCGACGAGAAGCACGAATGCAAAATTGCGAGTAGTTTCTCCGCCGATAAAGTAGAGCACGACGAGCACAAGGAAAATGGTGAGTGACGTATTTATAGAACGGCCGAAAGTTTGACTGACACTTTTGCCAACAGTGATTTCAAAATCTTCATTTGCTCGTGTGTCGCTGTTGATGCGTAGATTTTCGCGCACACGGTCAAACACCACGATAGTGTCGTGCACAGAATATCCGAGAATCGCAAGAATCGCTGTGACGAAAAGTAAATCTATTTCTCCGCTATAAAAATGTGTGAAAAGAATAAAAACTCCAGTCGGCACGATGACATCGTGCACGAGCGCAAGCACCGTGACGAGTCCGTATTTCCAAGATGACACAGGTTTTGAAACTTTGCGGAAAGCAAATGTAACAAAAAGTACGATTGCTAAAATCACCACTGCGATAGCAACAAATGCTTTGTTTTTTAGCTCGTTGCCGACAACGGGGCCGATAGAATTGGAACGCTCTTCTCTTGGAAGGTTGGCAACTTGAGTTTTGCCGTCTACAGAATCATATGAAAGTGCGGATAAAAGCGTGGTTTTTTCGGTAGGATTGAGTTCGCGAGTGCGCACGACAAAAAGATTGTCACCAGATGGTCGCACAGAATATCCACCGAGACCAAGCGTATCTATTTTTCCCTGCACCATCTCAAGAGTTGGACGAGCTCCGGCAGGATATGACACTTCAAGAAGTGCCCCGCCCTTAAAATCAATTCCGAAATTAAATCCGTAAACAAGCATTATTACGATAGCTCCTGCAGTTAAAAGCGTTGAAAGTGCAAAGAATATTTTTCTGTATTTTACGACAAACATATTATTTTTTTATTTCGTTATTTTTCACATTGCTATTGGCGAAGTGAAGACCGTTGCTAAAAAGAAACCGCGCGAAACCACCAGATCCTTTTGGAATAATCGCAAAAAGAAGTGTGCGGGTCGCAGTAATAGCTGTAAACATACTCACGATGACTCCGAGACCAAAAGTGAGCGCAAAACCTTTTACCGCAGAAGTCCCTATCCAGAAAAGCACAAGCGCTGTAATGATACTGGAAATATTTGAATCACGAATAGAAAGCCACGCTCGGTGGAAACCTTCGCGCACAGATTCGGAAATATTTTTGCCACGTTTGAGCTCTTCTTTTGTGCGCTCAAAAATAAGCACGTTTGCATCTACCGCCATTCCGATAGATAAAACAAATCCTGCGAGTCCAGCCGCCGTCAAAGTAACAGGAATGAGTTTAAAAAGTGCGAGCGAAATAATGACATACATCACGAGAGTGATAGAGGCGATAAGACCCGGCAAACGATACCAAAGAATCAAAAATAGAACGACGAAAATAAAACCCAAAATACCAGCGCGTACGCCAGAATGAAGAGCATCCGCTCCTAGAGATGCACCGATAGACTGAGTACCCACGAGGTCAATAGGTACAGGAAGTGCACCATAATTTAAATTACGAACAAGTGTTTTGGCTTCTTCTGGAGTAAAGCTACCAGAAATAATCGCTTCCCCACTACTTATTTCTTCGCGAATAACTGGAGTTGAGATCGGTTGACCATCTAGAAAAATAGCAAGAATCTCACCAACATTTTCTTTTGTTATTTTTGCAAAAAGTGCACTACCTTCACTATTAAATATTAAACCTACAGTCGGGGTACCAGATGTCTGATTAAATTCAAGACGAGCCTTATCTAAAAGTCGGCCAGTAAGCTCGGTCGGTGTAAAAAGTGCAGCAATCTGCGCACTCGTAGTTGCATTTTGAGAGAGGATTTTATTAGCTTCGCCTTTCAAAAGTTTAAATTCAAGGAGCGGAGTCTGGCCGATAAGAGCTACTGCTTTGTCAATATCAGTTACACCGGGCAACTCTACAATGAGCCGTTGTTCGGCAACACCACCCACGATGCTAGATTTCTCTACTTGGATTATCGGCTCTGACACACCAAAAATGTTTACTCTCCGCTCTATCACGTCACGCAGAGTGTCCATTGAGTCGCCAATATCTCCACCTTTTATTTGCGAAATGTCAGCTTTATATACAAGCTCTGTTCCGCCGTTTAAATCAAGACCGAGCGTGAAAGGATATTTTTGACTATAAGAATAGTATCCGATGGCTACTAGGATCACAACAAGGACTGCTGAATATATTCTATATTTTGTCATAAAGTACCATATTAAACAGAAGTAGCTAAAAAATCAACTATGCACCGCTTCGCATAATTAGTTTTTTAATAGTCTTTAAGGCGATAATTATATCCAAAACAAAAGAGCGATTTTTTAAATAATAGAGATCGTAAGAGAGTTTGTCTTTTGTCTGCTCTACAGCGAGCCCGTGATGCGGATGATCGTCGTGATGAATCTGCGCCCAGCCAGAAAGCCCGGGGTTCAAGATATGACGCACGCCATAATACGTAATCTGAGCCTCATACTCTTTTACCGCTGGTGCAAATTCAGGACGAGGACCAATAAGAGAAATATGTCCAAAAACAACATTCCAAAGCTGTGGCAATTCATCAATACGAGTCTTGCGTAAAAAAGCTCCAACTTTTGTAACCTTGTTTTCATTTACTCTACCAATTTCATTTTTTTCGCCCCACTTCCCGCCGTCGTTGGCTACAGACATTGTTCTAAATTTAAATATTTTTATCGGCTGGTTATTTTTTCCGACTCTTTCTTGAATACTAAAAATCGCGCCTCCATCATCTAGCTTGATAGCGATAACAACAAAAGGATAAAAAACAAGCGACACCACCGCGAGCACTGAAGCGAGTACAATATCCATCACTCTTTTCAAAATGTCATAAGTCATTTTTGGTGCAAGTGAAATATTCTCCAAAAACCAGCTATGTGTAATGAGAGAAAGTGGAATACGATCAAAAATATCTTCGTAGATTTTATTCATATCAATAAAACGAATTTTTGAAAACACCAAGCTGTATAGATTTGGAAGTATCGGCTCTACTTTATCGTTTTTGAAATCGGCGGCTATGACTTGAACATTTTCGTTGTAAATTCTGTTTAAAACCTCTTCTTTGAAATCAATATTTTTCACCTGATCTAAATCTATAGAAGAAATAAAAAATAAATCGTAACGAGGATTGTTGTTTACCTCTTGTCTCAATTCTTTCATCTCTTTTCCGCTACCGATAAGTATCGCGTTTTGGCGATTTCTTGCGCGAAAAAATGTTTCACCGTAAATTCTCCACGTGAGAATAAGGGAGAAAGAAATCACTAGATAAATGAAAAGATTTGTCTTTGGTGTAATACCTAGATGTGGAACGAGATAGAAAAAAAGCACAGCAAGAGCGGTGTTTACGAGCTGAGCATTTAGTATTATCCCAGGAATTTTGTTTCTCAGAATAAGTGTGTGTTTTTCATATAAACCAGCAATAAAAAACACAATTGCCCACAAAATAAAAAGCAGAGAAAAGACGGAAATGTGTTCTAAAAAAAGCTCCCTGCTAGGTATCTCTCCATATCTAAAAGAGAGCGTTAGCCAGAGTGAAAAAACAAAACAAAAGATGTCGCCGAGAAAAAGCAGTATGGCTTCCTTTTTTCGTAAAGCGGTCATATAATGTCTCTCTATACTAGCAGGTTCCACGATTTTTACTAGGGCAAAAAACGGCTTTAAATCATGCTATAATAACACTTATGTCGGAAATAATGTCTAAAAAAAAGCGCAAAATTCTCTACGTAATCACAAAAGGTAATTTTGGTGGAGCACAACGATATGTGTTTGACCTAGCTACTTCCCTATCTCGGGAAAACTTTGATGTGGTTGTGGCTTTTGGTGAAAGCGGGATGCTCCAAGAAAAACTAAAAAATGCCGGTGTGCGAACGATTGAAATAAATTCTCTAAAACGCGACGTCGGCTTTTTAGATTTAAAAGTATTTTTTGAACTTATAAAAATTTTCCGTAGCGAGGAACCAGACGTCGTGCATTTAAATAGCTCAAAAATCGGCGGACTTGGAGCTCTCGCGGGAAGACTCACTCTCGTCCCAAGAATAATTTTCACCGCACACGCTTGGGCGTGGAATGAAGACCGTAATATTTTTTCAAAAATCATAATAGCAAAGTTGCACTGGCTCACTGTACTTTTTTCACACAAAACAATCACGGTATCTGCGAGCCTTGCAAAACAAATGATACATTTCCCTTTTGTTTCAAAAAAATTGCTGACAATTCATAATGGCATTGCACCTTTTACGACAGAAGACGGTTTTAAAGCCAGACAAATTATTGGACCTGCAATTCATCACGGAGTCTGGATCGGAACGATATCAGAACTTCATAAAAGTAAGGGTTTGGATTTTTTGATTGAGGCTTTTTCGCGCATTTCATCACAATACAAAGATTGCGGACTGGTGATAGTGAGCGACGGTGAAGAGAAAGCGAGCCTTGTGCGACTTGTGGCGGAGAAAAAACTGCAAGACAGGGTGGACTTCCTTGGAGTCATTCCAAATGCAAAAGTTTATCTAAAAGCATTTGATATTTTTACTCTCACATCTAGAACAGAAGCTCTGCCTTATTCTCTTCTTGAGGCGGGGTTTGCGCAGTTGCCAATTTTGGCGAGTCGTGTCGGCGGAATTCCAGAAATAATAGATGCTGAAGAAAATGGCGTCCTCGTAGAAAAAGGCAATGTAGATGAAATTGAAAAAGGACTCATTTTTCTTTTAGAAAACAACAAGATTGGCGCAAAATACGGACTGAAACTGAAACAAAAAATAGAACGTGAATTTATGCAAAACGAAATGGTCAAAAAAACCGAAACGTTATATAATTAATCCATTAGCAACTTAGAATTTGACGAAGAAAATACCTTACTTGAACAAATGCCAAGGCAAGCGGAAAGTGTTTCTGGTATGGCTAGATTTGTAATGAAAATTGGGCTTGCAAAAAACAAAAGCCAAGTAAGTGTCGTGTTGTTTATTTTTGCTATTTGTTTGTTTGCTTTTGCCATTTATACAATAGTAAAGTTTGTGATTTAGGAAGCAAAAGACACTACTGTAAATGTAAAGAAACCGACTCTTTGTAAGAAGACCGATTGTATTTTTTCATTCCGACAAGTATTCCAAGAGCAAGAAATTCAGCTATCAAATGACTACCTCCATAACTCATAAAAGGCAAAGTAATACCTGTGACCGGCAAAAGTCCGATGTTCATTCCAATATTTATAATAAAATTAATCATAAATAAAATCGCAACACCCATACCAAAAAGCATCTCAAAATTGGTTGCACCCCACAAAGCGTTACGCAAAATTCTCCAAATAACAACGCCAAAAAGTGCAAAAAGTGTAATAATTCCTACAAAACCCCACTCTTCAGCAAATGCGGCAAAGATAAAGTCGGTTTGATATTCTGGCAAAAATTTTAGTTTGGACTGAGTGCCATAACCCACACCTTTCCCTAAAAATTGCCCAGAACCCACAGCTATCATAGATTGATACGCGTTGTAACCAGCGCCACGCACATCGGAGAGAGGATCCACAAACGTAATAATTCTTTGCTTTTGATAATCCTGAAACACAAAAAACCACAATGAACAAAAAGCGATAGCTCCAATAAGCACAACAGAAGTAAGGTGTTTTTTTGAAATTCCAGAAACCATCACCATTCCAAACCAAAGAATAAATATAATAATTGCGCCACCAAAATCTGGTTGAAGTAGAATTAGAAAAAATAAGACGAAAGCATAAATACCAGAAACGAGAATGTGCCTTATGTGAGCTATTTCTACATGTCTACGAGTAAAATATTTTGCTAAGACTAAAATGAGCACGAGTTTTGCGAGGTCCGATGGCTGTACAGAAAAAGAGCCGAGACTAAACCAACTTTGTGCGCCCTTAGAAATATGACCGACCACAAAAAGCGAAGATAAAACGGCACACGACACAATAAAAATGAGAACGACCACACCAGTCCTGCGCAAAAATCTAAAATCAAAAAAACTAACTACCAAAAACAGGACAATTGATATTGAAATCCAGATAATCTGTTTTTCAAAAAAATGATTTTGCTCTTCCACAAAAGAGTTCATGGTGACAAGTCCGCCAAAAGCAATAAGAACTGCCGATACAAAAAGCACCCAATCTATGTTGGCTAGTCTCTCCCAAACGAAATGTGGAAAAAGTTTTGAAATTTTTGTGGTTACTTTGTTTTCCATTAGCGCGTGCTTTTTTGCACTACTATTAAAATATCTACAGATGTGGGGCTGTCTTTACAAATAGATGTGGCGATTTGTTTATAAATAGTGCCGAGGTTTTCACTAGAAGAAGCGGAAAAATAATATTCTGGACCAGAAGCCAAACTTTCTAAAAACGTTGGATTTATTTTGTTTCCAAGACCGACAGTATAAAGCTGAACTTCTGATTTTTTTATTTCATCTGCGACATTTTTTGCTGTAGTCTCTGGATATTCTTCATCTCCTACTTTTACGGGGCGCGTAGGAATACCATCAGTGAGAGCGATGATAATTTTTCTTGCGCTATCATTGTGTCTTTCGGTACTAAATTCTTCAAGCGCTTTTTGTAAACCATCGGCAATGTTTGTTTGCTGAAGACCATTTGTACCTATGACGATAGACTGTATTGAATCTTTTATCGCCTTGAAATCTACTGACAAATCGTGATCAATGGGCTGTGAGGCATCGTCTGCATAAGATACCACCCCAGCTTTATCGTTTTTGCCAAGCTGATTTATAAACAGGATAGCGGCATTTTTTACATCGGTAAGTGGCTGAGGTGGATTATCACCATCACTCGCCATACTTCCCGACCTGTCTATAACCATCATTACGTCTGCTGGGACTTTGCAGATATTTGACTGAGTATCAAAAGTATTTGGCCAAGTAAAAACGATATCAGCCGCTTGATCTTTTGCAAGAGTATCTATATATGTGCGGGAGGCGCCGATGGCATTGTCTTTTCCATCATAAACAATAGTAATGACCTCAATATTTGAAAAAGGAATAAGTGAGTGATTTTCTATCGTTGCATCTACGCGCGGAGTTTTATCTTCACCTGTCAAAGATTTTTGAGTGACTGAAAAATCTGGCACAGCATCTGTGTTTTTTATCCACACTGGCGTTTCGGTGATTTCAAATGTGGTGCGTATTGGTATTCTTTGATCTACTTTTATATTGGGTTCAAAAACAGCGAAAATTTTATTTTGGGGAATATAGGCCACTCCTTCGCGAGTAGCGAGAAGTGTATTTTTGTTGTCGTAAAGTTTAAAAATATATGGAACATTTATGGATTCTGAACTTATATTGTGATTTTGAATATAGGCAACTGCAGAATAAATTCCCGGAACAACTTTAAATGACCTGCTCCACAAAACACCTGGATCTGTGGCCTCAAAACTACATAGAAGCTGACAAGAGCCACCACAATCGAGGCCGAGCTCGTCGCCATTTTTTTTGAAATCAAAACAAGTCGGTTTTTGATAAAGAATAAAAAAACTTGGGACACCAATAACAACAAACAAAAAAGCGGAGATTATGCTTAGGTAAATTATTTTTCTTTTAGCGGACCAAGATGACATGTTGGTTTAATAATAGCAGAAAAACCCAGCAAAATAACCTTTGGATTGCGCACATAAATTTCTGCTGAAATTTTGTTATGCTCGCGCCAAGCGCTCCGCAACACAATCCAAAGGTTATTTTGCTGGGTCTTCTCTTATTTTTTAAATCCTTAGTTCTGGCGGCTACCTACTTTCCCCAGTAAAGAGTATCATCGGCACTACGGTGCTTAACTGCCCTGTTCGGAATGGGAAGGGGTGTGACCACCGCGTCGAGCCACCAAAACTAAAGATTCAAAAAACTGTGCGCTGTGCACAAAAACTTCATGGGCTATGATTGTTCATCCCATGTAACAGAGTAAAAAGATGGTTTTCAAATTTCCTAATAGAATCGACTTATTAGTACTTCTCGGCTCAACACATTACTGTGCTTATACCTAAAGCCTATCAACGTGATCATCTCTCACGAGTCTCAAACGATTCCTAATCTTGGAGTTGGCTTCATTCTTAGATGCTTTCAGAATTTATCCATTCCCGACATAGCTACTCTGCGGTGCCCTTGGCAGGACAGCAGATAGACCAGAGGTCAGTTCAACTCGGTCCTCTCGTACTAGAGTCAAATCTCCTCAAGAATCAACGCCTGCAGTAGATAGGAGACCAACCTGTCTCACGCATGTTCCCAACGATTGCTCGTTGCATTGGACTATGCCTTCGTTCATCGCACTTGCGTGCGTAAACGGCTGATATGTAGTCTCTACGGGTGCTTTCGCTTCCCTCGACATTGTCCGCAGATTTTTTGTGCGGATTCCGCCGATATTCATCAGCTTTAATCATGCGCCTTTCGATGCATGACCGCCGTGATTGGTTGGTTTCACTTTCTTTTTCATAAACAAAAACTTTCAAACAATTCCTCTGAGGATTCAGATTGTTCAAGGGCGACTTGTAGGCGGGAAATTTCCAAAGAAAATTTCCCGCCACCTTCATCTGCCTCTGAACGGTCTGAACCCAGCTCGCGTAACTTTTTAAATGGCGAACAGCCATACCCTTGGGACCTTCTCCAGCCCCAGGATAAGTTGAGCCGACATCGAGGTGCCGAACTGTGCCGTCGATATGGACTCTTAGGCACAACCAGCCTGTTATCCCCAGGGTAGCTTTTATCCGATAATCTCCCACCGCCTCTAATGCGCATGGTCGGTTCACTATGTTCTACTTTCGTATCTGCTTGACAAGTACGTCTTACAGTTAAGCCAGCTTATGCCATTACACTATCGGCACGGTTTCCATTCGCGCCTAGCTGACCTTAATAAACTCCTCCGTTACTTTTTAGGCTCTGTGTTAACTGCATGTCGCCATGCAGGACGGACTATATCTTCATCCTTTTGCAGGATGGTCGGCGTTTAGTCTCTACGGGTGTTTATGTTTATAAACTTCCCTCGGTATTGTCTCATGATAACATGAGGTATTTACCGATATAACCAACTTTTTCAATCTGTTTTACAACAGAAAGTCCCCCTTAATTTATTTGTTTTGGTGTGAACCACCTAGGAGGCGCCACGGATCGAGGATTCAACAAAGTTAAACCCTCGAGGATAGCGCCCCACTAAAACTGCCCACCAGATAATGTCCCCGCTCGTTTTTTCCGCGCGGGTTAGCAAATATATTTTTTAAGAATGGTATTTCACTTGCGGATCCATCTACCCCGAAAGATAAACTTCAAATCCTCCCATCTACGCTACGCATAAAAAACATACATGCAATATCAAGTTGCAGTAAAGCTCCTGGGGTCTTTTCGTCTAACTGCAGGTAACCGGCATCTTCACCGGTACTGTATTTTCACCGAGCAAGTCCCCGAGACAGTTCTCCAGTCATTACACTATTCGTGCGCGTCAGAACTTCATGTTTAATTATTCATCATTTATCGCGCAATGATGAATGTTATTCTACTTTCGTAGAACCATAGACTATATCTTCATCTTACAGAGTGCCTATAATGTAATTCGAAGTAAATTTTCGTTTACCTGAACCATTCATTTTATAAGCATCGGTCACAATTTTTCTGAACCCTTTGATGGTGCGGTGTTCCCCTTTGATCCTTCACCATCTACATATCCAGAAAGATATTGCGACAACTCTCTTTTAAGAGCCGGCGTATTATAATTTCTCATGTATTAATTTTACTTGAGATAACTATCTTTGTCACCACCAGTTGGCGGTGACTCCAGTCGTTACGGGGTCAAATTTAAAATTTAAAAAATTTCAAATCGACTTCCCACGGTATTATCCTGCCGAAGCGAGGACTTCACCGTTATTAGCCAGATTTTTTCCAAAGATCGCTCTCTGGACAGGCAATTCAATTACCTGACAAGGAATTTCGCTCGTCTATTCCTTAACACAGACGGACTCTATCTTCATCCTCACCTTTCGGAGTTCGGATGTGTGGCGTTGGTCTCTTACCAACCACATTTTGACTGACTATGTATTACTACACAGTAGGTAGCATTTTTATGTAATGATTTAACTTTTTCGTTTATCTAAACAGCCACTTTGCCCTACAACAGTCCCAGTCATTCTGAAATCATCTTGCGATAATTTCAGAACCTTAGGACCGTTATAGTTACGGCCGACATTCACCAGGGCTTATATCAGTCAGCACATATCTTGCGACATGCACGGCCGATATTTGACCTTCTGGCATTGGTCAAGTGTCACCCCCTATACATCCTCTTACGAGTTCGCAGGGAGCTGTGTTTTTGATAAACAGTTGCCAGAGATACTTTAGCTGCGGCCCCTCCTTTTACAGAAGGGCAAGCCTTATTCCGAAGTTACGGCTGCTTTTTTGCCGAGTTCCTTGGGGACCTCTCACTCGTTCGCCTTGCTCTACTCGAGCTGACCACCTGTGTCGGTTTACGGTACGGTTCCTATATACATAAGCTTAGAAAATTTTCTTGGAAGCTCGCTTTGTTTTATTTCTCAGATTACTCTGAAATCTTCGCTTTGCTTGAAATTGATATTTAAATCAGTTCACGGATTTACCTATGAAGCTTTCTTACAACACGAACACAAATCCAATAATGTGCAAAACATACTGAACTCCGTCCTTCCATCGCTGTATACAGAAGTCATGGAATATTAACCATGTGTCCATCGGCTGCGGATTTCTCCATTGCCTTAGGCCCGACTAACCCTTGGTTGATTGACATTGCCAAGGAAACCTTAGTCTTTCGGCGTGCGGGACTCTCACCCGCATTGCGGTTACTTGTGCCAACATTCTTACTTCTTGACGCTCCAGAGTGGGTCACCCCTTCTCCTTCACAGCAGACAAGAATACTCTCCTACCACGCATCATCGACGAATCGACGACGCATCCTCAGTTTCGGTACTACGCTTAGCCCCGATTATCTGCGGCGCAAAATCTCTTACTGAGTGAGCTGTTACGCTTTCTTTAAAGGATGGCTGCTTCTAAGCCAACCTCCTCAGTGTCTGAGAAATTCTACCACCTTAAGTGCACTTAGCGTTGATTTAGGGACCTTAACTTGAGATCCGGGCTGTTTCCCTTTTGACCACTGGAGCTTAGCCCCCAGAGTCTAACTGCCGAGCAATTGACTTTCAGTATTCGGAGTTTGATTGGTTTAACGAGCTTTCGCCCTGTTTAAACCATCCAGTGCTCTACCCCTGAAAGGTACACTCGACGCTAGCCCAAAAGCTATTTCGGAGAGAACCAGCTATTACCAAGTTCGATTAGCTTTTCACTTCTTACCACAAGTCATCCGAAAGTATTGAACGGCTTATCGGTTCGGGCCTCCCTTGCGATTTCTCACAAGTTCACCCTGCTCATGGCAAGCTCACTTGGCTTCGGGTCTTATATATACTACAAACGCGCTATTCACACTCGGTTTCCCTATGGCTCCGTGCTCTCGCACTTAGCCTGCAGCATACATAAACTCGTTGGCTCATTCTTCAATAGGCACGCCATGACGGAACATCTTGCGACGTCCGCTCTGACTCCTTGTAAGCATATGGTTTCAGGTCTATTTCACCACCCTAATCGGGTTGCTTTTCACCTTTCCCTCACGGTACTAGTTCACTATCGATCTCTAAGAGTATTTAGCCTTTCCGGTTAGTTCCGGTAAATTCCCTCAAGCCATTCGTGTCTTGAGGTACTCAAGAACAACAACGTAAGAGATATTTTATTTTCACGTACGGGACTATTACCCTCTAGGGTCGCGCTTTCCAGCGCATTCCGTTAATAAAATATTTTTTAACTCTCTCAATATAAATTGAATTGTCGTCTTATAACCCCCAGCGTCATTCCCACAACACATAAATGCGTCGTGAGAATGAAGCTGAGTTTGGGCTCCTTCCTTTTCGCTCGCCGCTACTAAGGAAATGCTTGTTAGTTTCTCTTCCTCCGGGTACTGAAATGTTTTACTTCCCCGGGTTTGCGTCACACATCAAGTGTGTGACTATAGCTTGCGCTATAGGGTTTCCCCATTCGGAAATCTTCGGATCAAAGGTTGCTAGGCACCTCCCCGAAGCTTATCGCAGCCAGACCACGTCCTTCATCGCCTCTTAGAGTCAAGGCATCCACCATATGCTCTTAAATTTCCTATTAGGAAATTTAAAAACCACAATTTCTCACGCGCCCGCTTACACAAGCGCGCGTTTTGTTTCGCTTACGCAAAACTCCTACCGTTTGCACGGTAGGTTCTTTTTACTCTGTTACATATAATTAACAATCATATATAACAGCTTCTGCATCTGTCTCCACACCACTAAGACCTCAGAAAACGGATGTGTGACAGAATGATCACAAAAATCGCCCGCAAGCTTTTCGTGTGATTTTTGTCAAAAAACTTCTGAAGATGTGGTTTTTAGTCCGCGCGATTTTAACAAAAAAACCGCTTGAAAGCGGCTGTGATAACATCAAAAAATAGACGTTATCTTAGTCGCTTTTTGCTTGGATTAAAAATTTTCGCATATCAGAGATAAATAACAGTATATACATAGCAAAAATTATGTCAACACAATAATGCGAGCAGAAACCCCTTATGGATTTTCATAATGTTTTGCAAAATAAAAGCCCGCTTGGGAAGCGGGCTTTGTGAAAACTTATTTTGACTCCTTTGTGGATAAAGTGTGGAGAGTTTGGGGAAAAGTAGGTTACGAAATGGGCGTAAGAAGTACGGCGTGTGAGTAAGATGAACCGCCCCAATATCCCCAACCGACAATCTCCCCTGCGTCATTTATGTCGCTGACACGTTCAAGGTGAAAAGTTTTTGCGGAAAATGCGGAAAAATCGGTGATATCATTTTGCAAAAGTTTTTGCAAATCTTGCATGCCGTTTTTCTCACTCCACACAAACGGTCGCGCAGGGACACCTAGTGAAACTGAATCACCTATTACAACCCCGTGATTGTTAATCTTAAACGCTTCGCTTGTGGTATCGCTTGCACCATTTGCTTTTCGCAAAGTTCCTAGGTCACGCATTTCCCCATCGGTAAAAATAAATGCGTGACTGTAACCGCTCTTAGTAGAAGATTTTCCCACAACTTGCCCAAGATTATTTAAACCGTTTGCATTACTAAACGCGAGACCCACATGACCAAGCGAGCCGAGATTTATCACCTCGCCGTTTACGCGACGCAAAAACGCAATACTTTCAAACGATTCGTTTACAAAAAATCCGACGCTTTCTCCTGCATCATTGATACCTGTGGCAAAAGCAAAATCTGATGTTGGAAACAAATCCGTCATCACGCCGTCACTCCACACAAACGCATGATTTTTGTAATCAGAGTTGAAAGAACAACCGACGACAACGCCAGAGCTGTTTACGTCGTATGGAATACAAAAATTTCCGCCAAGTGTGCCTAGGTTTCGGATTTTGTTGCCATTATCTTCACCATACAAAAGCCAGCCATGACTTACGCCATTTTTATCACAGTAATAACCTGTAATGTGTCCAGCGTTACTTACTGCTACTGCGACGCATTGACCCGCACCAAAAAAATTCATCACCTCTTGCATAGCACCACTTTTTTTACACATAAAAGCATTCTGTGTAAGAAAATTTTGCGTGGACTCACCCACGACAATTCCGTGATTGCTCACACCAAAAGCTCGAGAGCTCTGATGATTTTGTAAAACGCCAAGATCAGCCACGGTGTAACGAGTTACGCTACAATTGTTACTGATACGATTGTTACTAAAATGCGCAACCAAAAAAAATGAACAGAAAACAAAAATAAACTTCAGCATAGCAATCTCCTTGTAAGGGGTTTTAAAAGAACAGTTCAATAAAAATCATACAAAATGGGTGGTCAAGGAGTTATAAAGAAAAGATAAAGAAAACCCCCGCGCTTCTCCGAAGCGCGGGGGGGGGGTTGAACGATCACTGGTTCGTGGGAGTAAGAGGGTAGCCTGCAAACACGTCGTCTGGACAAATCGTTGTGGTAGTGTCGCGCCAACCGACACATACTTTCTTTACGGCCTGATTGCCGTATAAAAATGGCGCAAATCGCTTGCCTTTCCTATCGGAAACAATTGTCTTGAGACAAAACAAAGAACTCCTCTCATATATCTTTTGGAAAACAGAATATGAGATCGTCTGGGAAATCCTAATTGAATCACGTAACCCCAAACAAACCCCCAGAAAACTTTCAGAAAAAGGCCTGTTGTAGACAATGTCATCATCAACAATAACCTGAACAATCTTCCCTCCAAGTAGGGGCTTGAGATAATCCTTGTAGTACTTGCTTTCTGTTTTCATACTGTTATTCTATACAGTTGATGAAAAAATGAATATTTATCTCATTGCCAAATTATTCATTGATATTCTTTGATCCCACCACAAGTTTCAATTGTCAGTGGTAAAAAGTTTGGTTGATTGGCTCTATCGCTATACACCCAAGTGCCATCAAGTTTGAACAAGTAGAGGAACTCGATATATGCACCGTTAATGACTTCACACCAATCTTTTGTGTCCTTGTATCTATTTGCTGG
>SICJ01000005.1 GCA_009691505.1 Candidatus Parcubacteria bacterium
CTTGGAAACGTTTTTAGAAAGATCTTTCATAAGTGTTCCATTTTAACATAAAAAGTGTTATATTCTGTAAGTTTATGGCCCTATCGTCTAACGGTTAGGACAGTGCCCTTTCAAGGCGCAAACCCGGGTTCGATTCCCGGTAGGGTCACAAAGTGAAACTTCATCCACGGTGCACAAACACCCCCCTGTGTATAACCATCTACCCTCCCCGCTCACTTGGCGTATAATTATAGATAAGTACAAAGCGTACAGTAATTTTATTAATAAGTAACAAAATATAATATGAAAGGACTTCACGCGATCGTGTTTTTGTTGGTTGTTATCGGAGGTTTAAACTGGGGACTTATTGGATTTTTTAAATATGATCTAGTTTCAAGTATTTTGGGTGATGAATCAATGCTTACAAATGTTGTATTTGATCTAGTTGGTCTTTCAGCTCTTTACCTTGTTTTCACACACAAAAAGTCATGTAAAATGTGTGTTGGGAGTTCATCAACAGGAGGATCAATGTAATAAATTTGCACTATCTTTTTAGTGCCAAAGAAATCGCCGTCTGGCGGTTTTTTTGTGTAAAAATGCGTGGAGTGTTAATGTAAAAGAATATATGAAGATACTAGGAATAGAAACGAGTTGCGACGAGACAGCGCTTTGTGTCACAGAAGGATTTTCCGTGCTTGGCACTTCCCTTTTCTCGCAGGTAAAAATCCATGAAAAATATGGCGGGGTTTTTCCAATGCTTGCAAAAAGAGAACATGCAAAAAATCTAATACTACTTTTCAAAGACTTAATAGAAAAAATTGATACGACAAAGCAAACGAAGTCCGCGAGTAAAACCGAAACCACAAAAAATCAGCCTGCGGTGTCTGCGGTGCGTGCGGTTTTTACAGACGAGCAAAAATATTTTACAGACATTCAAAAAGAATTTTTAGAAAAAATGCTTGAGCGCGAGCCAGAGCTTTTGGTAGCATTTTTAGAATACATACCTACAATAGAAAAACCTGACATTGACGCAATAGCGGTGACATACGGTCCAGGGCTTGAACCTGCACTTTGGGTTGGTATCAATTTTGCAAAAGCGCTTGGCTACATTTGGGGTCTTCCGATTATTCCAATCAATCACATGGAGGGTCATATCGTATCCGTGCTTGCGAGCACTCAAGTCACAGAAACAGAAAAAAATAACTCAGTCGCTTGTACCGAGATCACTTTTCCCGCGATTACTTTTCCCGCACTTGCATTGCTCATAAGTGGCGGGCACACAGAGTTGGTGCATATTTTAGATTGGACAAAATATGAAGTCATTGGACAGACGCGTGACGACGCGGTCGGAGAAGCGTTTGATAAGGTGGCGCGTATGCTTTCTTTGCCCTATCCGGGCGGACCACACATTGGAGAACTCGCGGAAAAAGAACGCAAAGAACGTGCCGAGCAAAAAAGGAGTGGTGGTGGCGATGGCGAAAAAACTGGTGACGAAAGTGAAAAAAATCCTTTTATTTTTCCTCGTCCGATGATTCACAGCAACGATTTTGATTTTTCATTTTCAGGGCTAAAAACCTCAGTGCTTTATAAAATAAAAGAGTTGGGCGAATTAACACCTAAAATAAAACAGCAAATAGCTTGCGCATTTGAAGATGCGGTTGTGGAGGTACTTTTAGAAAAAACAAAAAAAGCTATCATAAAATACGGTGCAAAATCGCTCATTGTGGGTGGTGGCGTAATAGCAAATACAAAAATCCGTGAGAGTTTTCTAGGGCTTGAAAAAATTACAAAGGAAGAAGAATCTCCATCGGAGCGCGGATTAAAAGTATTTATTCCTGACCTTGCGCTCGCCACCGACAATGCCGTGATGATAGCGATGGCTGGATATATTCAGGCGACAAAAAATCCTTCTGTGCTAAAAACAGATCCAAAGACAATCGTCGCACAGGGTAATTTGCGACTTTAAAAAAATCGCGTTAAAGAAAACTCTAGTCGGTTTTTGAAGCCAAATTCACTTGTTCCTGCTCCAACATCTGAGAAAGTGTGTGAGAGTCTTCTGGTGAAAATTCTGACACAAACTCTTCTTCTGAAATCGCATCAAACATAGGTGCGGATGCGTGCATCGATAACAAAAGCGACGATGGTATTGATGACGGTATTGATGATGGTATCTGAATAGATTTTTTTTCTTCTTTTGTAAAAATTTTTCTTAAAAACAGCGAACCAAAGATTAAAAATATAATAAAAAAAGGTATCACTAAATATTCTCTATTAAATACAGATACACATAAGACGGCTAAAATTGATCCCACTAAAAATACTTGTGTGCGTCGGCCAATATATGTTGATATCACATTTAAAAGAAGTATCACTACGATAAAAAGTACAATCGCTTCAAATGCACTATCTCCGCGAGGCACTAAAAATACTCGCCCCACAAAACCTTTAGTTTTTTTATCTCCTGTAAACGAGCTGAAAGTATCAAATATTTTTCTATTTATCACCACGTCGTTGTTTGTAAAAAGTGGAACTGAATCAAGCACTGGCGAAGCGATCACGGGAAAAGTATTCGGCGAAATTTTTATCAATTCTGATTTTTCTGGCTGGAATGTCTTTGTGATATTTTCTTTTATAACTGTAGGTACTACCGCTTTGGTTTTTGTCACATTTGATACATTGGACAGACTAGCAATAAAAGCTGCCTTGTATGTATTTATTTCCTGATTTTCTGAATCGGTTAGTAAAATTTTTGTTCCACAAACAAGCTCATTTATTTTCTTTTTTGTTAAAAGATAGACAAAACCTGTCGGCTCGGTGTAGCCCCAAGGTTTTAAAATCTCGGCGGAATACTTTATTTGAAATGCCAAAACGGCGCTCAGGGTGAGCTGGTCAAAAACTCCAGTAATCACAACGTTCTTAAATCCTTCGTGCTCTAGTAAAAACTGTTGAAGTTTTTTTACTTCGCTTGGGTTATTGACTGCGCCGATTTTCAGGGAACTTTGTAAATAATTACAATCTGTACTTACAGGAGGTGTCTCTGCGAAAGCAAAACTAAAAGAAAAAATGCTAGATATTACAATGACACCACACAGGATGTATTTGCAAATTACTAAGAAATGTCGTCTAAATGTCATGTATTTTTTAATCAGATTACATTTTACTTTTACTTTATTTTCAAATATATGTCAACGTTTTTTTAAAATTAATCTTTGTAAATTGGCTAATTATTTGAACAAAATCGATGCAGTTTTAAAAATTGTCCTTTAGAATATACAAATGTCCTTTAGAATACAGATAGTTAAAATGACTTTCTGGAATATTTGTAGTTTGTGTGATATTTATAAATAAAAAATGTCTTTTATAAAATCAAACAATCCCAAAACAATCTACACAATAAATATAATTTTGAGCAACCTCTTAAAAATTATAAAAACAACCACATTGTGTTATTATTTAAAGAAAGAAAAAATAAAGAAATAGCAAAAATGGACAAATTACTGAAACCCTACAATCCACAAGAAACCGAGGATAGAGTATATAAACTCTGGGAAGACAGTGGTTTTTTTAATCCAGACATTTGTATAAAAAAAGGCGTCACTTCCCCATCTGCCGAGGCATTTAGCATAGTCCTTCCTCCGCCAAACGTGACAGGAACTCTTCATATTGGTCACGCGATGATGCTCGTAATAGAAGACATTATGGTGCGTTTTCATAGAATGCGCGGATACAAAACGCTGTGGATTCCTGGCACAGATCACGCCGCTCTTGCAACTCAATCAAAAGTAGAAGAAATAATGTTTAAAAAAGATGGCAAAACTCGCCATGACTTCAGCCGAGAAGATTTTCTAAAAGAAGTAGAAAAATTTGCGCAAGAAAAACACGACACCATCGTCGGACAAATAAAAAAAATGGGATCAAGCACAGATTGGAGCCGAGAAGCCTACACGCTAGACGATGCGCGCAATCTCGCCGTGAGGACAGCATTTAAAAAAATGTACGATGATAAAATTATTTACCAAGGTCATCGCATCGTAAATTGGGATGCAAAACTTCAGACGACTGTTTCTGATGATGAAATAGATTGGAAAGAAGAAACGATTCCCTTTTATTATTTAAAGTACGGGCCTTTTGTAATCGGCACATCACGACCTGAAACAAAATTTGGCGACAAGTATGTGGTGATGCATCCAGATGACGCGCGCTACACACAGCACAAACACGGCGACACTTTTGAGCTGGAGTGGATAAACGGTCCCATCACCGCGACTGTGATAAAAGACAAAGCGGTAGATATGGAGTTTGGTACGGGTGTTATGACCATTACTCCTTTCCACGACAATGCTGATTTTGAAATTGCGGAAAGACACTCGCTTGATAAAGAACAGATTATTGATTGGAATGGAAAACTTTTACCTGTTGCGGGCGATTTTGCAGGACTTTATATAAAAAAAGCGCGACCGCTTATCGTTGCTCGTCTACAAGAAAAAAATCTCGTAGAAAAAGTGGACGAAAAATATACACATAATGTTGCAATAAATAGCCGTGGCGGTGCAGTGATTGAACCGCAAATAAAAAAGCAGTGGTTTGTGAGTGTTAATAAAAAATTTACACTCGCCGACTCAAAAATTGCAGGGATAAAAAGTGGTCAAGAAATCACGCTAAAAGAATTGATGAAACACGTGGTGGAAAGTCATCAGGTAGAAATAATTCCAGAGCGTTTTGAGCGTGTTTATTACAACTGGATTGATAATCTGCGCGATTGGTGCATTTCTAGGCAAATTTGGTTTGGACACAGAATCCCCGTCTGGCACAAGGGAAAAGAGCTTTATTGTGGCCTAGAAGCACCTTCTAACGCCGATGCGCCCGACGGCACAAGTGACGGCTGGGAGCAAGATCCTGATACATTAGATACTTGGTTTTCATCTGGTTTATGGACCTTTTCTACGCTTGGCTGGCCAAATGAAACTGATGATTTTAAAACTTATCATCCTACAAATGTACTTGAAACTGGCTACGATATTATTTTCTTTTGGGTAGCCCGAATGATTTTGATGAGTGGATATTTACTTGGTGATGTTCCATTTAAAAAGGTTTATTTGCACGGCTTGGTACTAGACGCAAAAGGCGCAAAGATGAGTAAGTCTGTCGGCAATATTATTGACCCACTTACGATGATAGAAAAATATGGCACAGATGCGACTCGCCTTTCGCTCATCATCGGCACCAGTCCCGGTAACGACAGCAAAATGTCCGAAGACAAAATCCGTGCATACAAAAATTTTGCAAACAAAATATGGAATGCTACGCGTTTTGTGCTGACAAATTTAGATGGATTTGATCCTGCGATTTTACCCGAGCTTACTGAAGACGACAGAAAAGATTTAGCCGAGCTTGAAGATATTACAAAAGAAATTACAGAAGACATAGAAAATTATCGCTTTTATCTCGCGGGGGAAAAACTTTACCATTATTTCTGGCATACATTTGCAGATAAAATAATTGAAAAAAATAAAGCGCGACTTTCTGGTGTGCAAGCGAACGCGACTGAAAAAGCCGCGGGCGAAAAAGCGTCGGCACAGTACGTCCTTTTCACAATCCTCAAACGCTCGCTTATTTTACTTCATCCATTTATTCCGTTTGTGACAGAAGAAATCTGGTCACTTATGCCGTATAATAAAAACAGTTTACTCATGGTAGAGCCGTGGCCTACAAAAGAAAAATAAAATACCCTAAATTACATGTCTAGTGTATACATACTTATATTTGCATTACTCGCGGGTTTACTACCAGCGATTTTGTGGTTGTGGTTTTGGCTTCATGAAGACAATGCATCACCAGAACCACGCGGACTCATAGTAAAAACATTTATCGCTGGAATGCTCGTGGCACCATTTGTTTTACCTTTCCAATATTTAGCACAACAATATTTTGCACAATACACAATCGTCATTTTTCTTCTGTGGGCTATTATAGAAGAAGTTTTTAAATTTGGAGCGGGCATGCTTGCGGTTTTTCATAGAAAAGAGGTGGACGAGCCGATAGACGTCGTGATATATCTCATCACAGCGGCACTCGGTTTTGCGGCTATGGAAAATATACTTTTTTTGGTGTCGCCGATTTTAGAGCATTATTTAAGTGGTGCAGGCGAGGTGGCTAGCATAAACAACATTTTGAGCACCATCATTACTGGCAATCTACGTTTTATTGGCGCAAGCTTGTTGCACATTATTACGTCTGCAACAGTGGGTATCTTTATGGCTTTTTATTTTTACGAGCAAGCAAAAACACGCCGTTTTTATACAATCTTGGGTTTAGTCGTTGCGGTGACATTGCATACTGTCTTCAATTTCTCTATAATAGATGATGCTGGTAACAACATATTCATCATATTTTTTATACTTTGGCTTGCAATAATAGTACTCATGCTATTTTTTGAAAAATTAAAAACATTAAAAAATTAATATATTTTAAATAAAAAAACCTCAATGAAAAGATCATTTTTTGAAAGATTAACTGGAGCGGTAAGAGTAGATGAGGATTTTGCTTTGGATACAAAAGATGTTAAAAAGATTTCTCTTCGCACAGATGAAGATAAAAAAGAGTGGAGCGTAGAAGATGCAGAGGGCGAGCTCACGGTAGATGTTTACCAAACGCCCACTGATATTTACATAAAAACAATGGTGGCTGGTGTGCGTCCTGAGGATTTAGACATTAGTATCACTCGCGATATGGTAGTAATAAAAGGAAAACGCGAAAGTGAGCGACTTATTCGTGATGAAGACTATTTTCATCAAGAGCTTTATTGGGGAAGTTTTTCTCGCACAATAATGCTTCCACAAGAAGTGTCTATAGATGAAAGTGAAGCGGTAGAAAAACACGGACTGCTCGTAATTAAACTTCCAAAACTAGACAAAACAAAGCAGACAAAACTACGCGTGAAAAATAATTCTTAAAACAAAAAACCGCATCACTGCGGTTTTTTTGTTTTTGGTGCCGAGGGGCGGACTTGAACCGCCGACCCCATGCTCTTCAGGCACATGCTCTACCAACTGAGCTACCTCGGCATATATTATAGATGTTAGTTGTGCTTGCTTTCGGAGCACGGATATTTTTTTGCTAAAAAATTCCTCGTGCTCGCACCGTCGTGCTCGCAAGTCTCCTCAAGTAAGCACAACCAACATCATTTTAACTTATTGGAACAGACTGTTCACTTTTGCTGCACCATCCTGAAAACCACTATACGCTGACAACAATTGATCAAGATACGGCTGAACAAAATAATATGCTCCCACGGATGCGCCGATAATAAGTAGCCAATAAATAATCTGCATTGCCTGCCCTATGCGAGCAGACCTACGGATACTTTTGAGTATCTTATAATTTTCTTGCGAAACAGCAAGCGTTTCCTCTAATATTTCCCTTTCTTCTGGAGTCATACAAAGAGGAGTATAGCAGAAAAAAAGAAAAGCCCCAAGCAGATTATGCTTGGGGCGGGAAACTGGGAATGCTTTACGTTTTTCCAATAATTACTGGATAGACGCATTCCCCCTTGTCATTGTAAATGTACATTTTTGCGATATTCCCCGCCTTTCTGCTTCTTGATATATGTCTCCTTGCGAAGAAAATGGTATCAAAGTCACGCTCTTTCCACGTTTCCCCAGTGGAATGATCCACTCCGACAAGACGGAATCTCCCTTTACGAGCCACCCGCGAAATCTCCGAAGGTCCTCCTTTGCCACTATCACCCCTTTTTTTGCGATTATTTTGCGATTTTGGAGGCGGTCTCTTGATTTTTGTACAAGTCACGTCTGATTCCTTTCAGTTTGACATTTTTCTCCACCCAAACACGCTGTCTAGGTCAGACAAAAAAATATCATATTAAATATTTAAAGTCAAATTTTTGAATAAGGCCACCATTTATGGGGTACAGATCACTAGTGCCACCAGCAGGAATCGGACCTACATCTATCCCTTAGGACGGGACTGTTCTATCCATTGAACTATGGCGGCAAAACTTTTAAGCAGGAATTCCTAAAAGTTGCGCGAGGAGAGGTTTGTTGAAACCAATTACGATATCACTATCCACGATAATTACAGGCACGCCCATTTGACCTGACCTTTCAACCATCTCCTCCCTTTTTACAGAGTCTTCGGCGACGTTGAAGTTTTCAAACGCGACGTTGTTTTGCTTAAAATATTCTTTTGCAAGATTACAAAAATGACAGGTTGGTGTGGAATATATTGATACTTTTTTCATATGGTCAGTATATCAAAAATAAAAATAAAAGACTATTGAAACATACTAAAAAACATTGACGAACCAATTCCATATTTTACCAAAAAACCCAGTATTTGGAGCTGTTACGACGGCTGTTTGCGGAGATTCAACCACATACACCACTCCTTCGCCGGGCTTTGCCACGTTAAACTTTTTACGAATTTCTTCTTCTGTCCCTTTTTCTGTATTGAGACGGGCGATTTCAGAATTGAGATCATCTTCGCGAGCACGAAGTGCGGTGAGTTGACCAGACACTCTATCAAAATCTTTTTGACTTAGAAGCTCAGTTTGAAACATACTCCAAGTCGCACGAGCAAAAATAACCACAGCAACCAGTAAAATAACTACAGTGGTTTTTGAGTATATTCTACTGCGTATCTGTCGTTGCTTTTGAAATTCTCGCTTAATCATGGTAACTTATAGTATACTATCAATATTAATACAAAAAATATGTTATTCCACAAAAAAAATAAAAAAGTGATTCAGATAGTTTGGATGGTGCTTTGTGTGGTCATAATCCTAAGTATGGTGATGCTTTATATACCAACAGAGAGATAATAAGAAGAGGCCCCGCGCGCATGACAGTGCGCGCGGGGCTTTTTCTTTCCCTTTCTCCTACTCCGATTTCACCATTTTCAAAAAAACATCATTCGGAATATTCACTTTTCCGAGCGACTGCATTTTTTTCTTTCCTTTTTTCTGCTTTTCACGAAGCTTCATTTTTCGTGTAATATCACCTCCGTACATATGCTGAGTCACATCTTTTCGCATCGCAGTAAGCGTGCGAGAAGAAATAATTCTACCAAGAGCCTTACCTTGAATTTTTGTGGTAATCATCTGACGAGGTAAAATTTTAGAAAGTTTTTCTACAGCTTGCTCTGCCTCCACTTCCACTGTGCGTCGCGACACAACACGAGAAAAAGCAGCTATTGGCTCTTCTGCGACGAGTATTTCAAGCTTGACCACATCAGCTGGACGCATGTCTTTCATTTCATAAGAAAGCGAAGCAAAACCAGACGACACACTTTTTATCGTATCAAAGAAGTTTTTCATTAGCTCGCGGAGGGGCATTTCCATGTGTATCTGCATTCTGTCATCACCAAAAGAATCTGTCTCGCCGACAACCGCTTCATGATCATAAAGAATTTGCAAAATCGGACTTAAATAATCTGCAGGTGTAATAATAGTCACATTTACCCACGGCTCCATCACACTTTCCACCAAATGTTCTTCTGGAAACTTTGCTGGGGAGTAAACCATTTCTTTTTTACCGTCACGATAAATAACTTCATAAGTAATACTCGGCGTTGCTACAACTAGATTTAAATTAAACTCTCTGCGTAGTCGCTCGGTAATAATCTCTAAATGGAGCATTCCTAAAAATCCACATCGAAAACCGCGCCCGAGTGTTCCCGACGATTCTTCTTCAAATGTAAACGATGAGTCAGAAAGACGGAGCTTGCCGAGAGCTTGTGAAAGCTCCATAAAGTCGTCTTGGCTTTCAGGATAAATAGAAGACCACACGACAGGTCTTGGGCTCATATAGCCCGCAAGTGGTGCCAAGATGTCATTTTGTCCTGCGACAGTATCTCCGACAGAGGCGATGCCAGACTCTTTTATACCAGTCACAATGTAACCGATTTCGCCCGCATTTAAGGATTCGCACGGCGTTTGCGTTGGAGAAAATGTGCCCACTTCAATAGCGTTAAATTTTCCACCAGCAATTTTAAATTGAAGTGGGGTGTTACGCGACACACTTCCACTAATGACGCGGACATACACCACGACACCTTTGTGATTTGAATATTGAAAATCAAAAACGAGAGAGCGAAGATTTTTTGTTGACGATGCTTGCGCGAAATTTTGCATAGATTCTTCTGGAATTTTTGGCGGTGGAATAAGTCGCACTATTTCTTTAAGTAAATTCTCTACTCCTTCGCCAGTTCTTCCAGACACTTCAAGAATTTCTTCTTTCGGACAATTTAAAAGTTTTGCCACTTCTTCGCGGACTTTTTCTGGTTGAGCGAGTGGTGAGTCAATTTTGGTGAGGACGGGAATTATTTTTAAATGGGACTCGCGTGCCATACCAAGAGTCGTGAGTGTCTGAGCTTGCACGCCCTGAGTCGCGTCCACGAGAAGAAGCGAGCCCTCCACCGCTTTAAGTGCGCGCGACACTTCGTAAGAAAAATCAATGTGTCCTGGCGTATCTATAAGATTTAAAATATAATCCTGCCCGTCCAGCTTGTATTTCATTCTCACTGGTTGCATTTTTATAGTAATGCCTCGCTCACGCTCCAGCTCCATAGAATCAAGAACTTGATTCATCATTTTACGCTTTTCTATAGTGTGTGTAATTTCAAGCATTCGGTCGGCAAGCGTAGACTTGCCGTGGTCAATATGAGCGATAATAGAAAAATTTCGGATGTGTTGCATAAAAGATATAGTAACAGAGTTGGGGTGACTTCACAAAAGAAAAATTAGCTCACCTCAGGATCAGGACCTATCACTTTCGCCTTCCAGAATTTTTTGTGCAAAGCAGACCATACTTCGTCCACCTCCTTATTTTTCAATAATTTAAGTAAAACTATTCCGCAGAAAATACCTATCAGTCCTGAAAAAAGTCCCTGCATAAAAATACCGAAAAGCGTGTTTATGTTAAAAATTTCATCAAAAATGTCTAAATATTTGTAAGTTACAAAACCCATGATAATTGATGCAGAAAAACTTTGAAACACGGTAGAAAGTACGGGCTGTGTAAAGCCTTTGAATTCTTTTTCAAATAAAATCCAATAAATAATAAAACCTATCCAAGAACCGAAAGAATACGCAAGAGGCATCATTAGCACTATACTTCCAGATAAATCAGTAACCTTGAAAAGTGACTCAACAAAAAATTGGAATACTGGAAATGTACTGAAAAGATAAGTGAATAAAAAACCAAAAAACACGATACACCCAGAGGAGAAAATGTTTACTGCGAGCGGAGTTTTTGTGTTTCCGCTTGAGTAATATGCGCGAATAAATAAAAGTAAAAGTGACTGCGGTATCAGTGATACTGCAAAAATAGCTAGACAAGCAGCGGTGAGCTTTGTATCAGTCCAGTTAAATTGCCCTGAACCCAAAATCGTACGCACAATCTGTGCACGCAACACCACAAAAAGCATCATCACAGGCATCGAAAGAAAAATAACGTGCTGACACCCAGCGATCATTTGTTCTATAAATTTTTTTCTATCTCCAGACACAAAGTGTCGCGTCAAAATAGGCAGAGCTGCGAGAGAATAACTCACCGCAATAATACTAAGTGGCACTGATTGCAAATTGCTCGCAAAACTAAAAACGGAAATGGAGCCAGCGACCATAACACTTGCAAGAGCAACGAGCACCAAACGGGCTATTTCTGGTGCAGAAACAGTAAACGCTCGAGGTAAGGAGACAAGTATGACCCGTTTTATTTCTGCAAAATGTATCTTGAATGTAAGTTTTGGAAAAAATCCATGAGAAATAATAAATGGAATTTGAATACCGACGTGAAGCAACGCTCCGATAATAACTCCAAACACTAAACCTTTTACTCCATAAATTGGCGACAAAAAAATCACACCAAAAATAATACCGATATTATAAAGTATTGGACTTAAAGCATAAATAAAAAAACGATTTGCCATCTGAGTAATACTCCCAAAAAAATTGGAAATGCCGAGCAAAATCGGAGACAAAAGCAAAATCCTACTTAGCTCTATGAGCTGTGTCCTACTTTCCCCTACCGCAAATCCGGGAAAAAGGAAATCTACTAAATATGGAATTAGAAAAAAAACAATAACACACACAAATACAATTAAAAAGAAAAACGCAGAAAAAACAGAATCTATAAATTGTTTTGCTTCATCTTTACTGCGTGATACTTTTTCAATTAAAAATGGGACGAGTACAGAAATAGAAACGAGTGAAGCGATGGTGACAAAAATAAAATCAGGAATTCTAAACGCCGTATAATACAAATCTAAAGCATGACTCGCACCAAAATGATTGGCAAAAAGTCGGTCGCGGACGAGTGCGAGTAGCTGAGAAAAAATCGCAAAAAATCCCAACAAATAAGCTGCTTCGTGAAGCGAGCTTATTTCCTTATTTAAAAAACGGAGTATCTTGTGGACCATTTGTCAGTATTGGTTTTTAGTTTCTACTGGTTTTCTGTGTCATCAATAGGCAATTTACTCCTTTTTTCTGGCTTGCCGTCTACTGGTGGTTTTGCATTTGTAAACGCATCTCTACCTGCATTTAGATTACCTAAAATCAAAGCGACTTCTGCGTTGTCTGGATTTAATACCGCTATATCTTTAAATTGTTGTATCGCTTCTGCTTTTTTACCGATCTCATCTAGACTCAAACCGAGAAAATATTTCGCATTGGAATATTGTGGAATAATATTTACTGCTTTACTAAATGTGTCTACCGCTCCAGCAAAATTTTTATTATTGTATTTAAGTAAACCTAGCTCAAAAAATACTCCTGCGTCACCGGGTGAAATAACTGATATATTTTCCATTGAAACAATTGCTCCTGCAACGTTACCTTCAGTGACTTCTATCTGAGAACGGAGAAATAATGCTTCACTATAATTTGGCTTTTGTGATAATGCACGAGATATATATTCTTTTGCTTTTACAAAATCCTTTTGTGGTGTTGAAAGACGTGCAAGAGAAAGATAAATCTCTGGATTTGAAGGGCTTCTTTTAAGTGCTTCTTCATAAGCTGAAACTGAGTTTTCAAATGCTTTGTCTACACCGAGCGGAGCAATCTCTTGATAAACTTTTGCGAGAGTTTCCCAATTTCGATAATTTGTATTATCTATATCTATCGCTTGACCAGCACTTGCTATCGCGTTTCTTAGAACTGTTTGAAATTCGTTTTTTACTGCTTCTGACACTTGATCACTAGTAACGCTCGCAACAATTTTATTTAAATGAACAATCCCTAAACTAGCAAAACCTCTAAAATATAGGTCATTTTTATCAAGAGCGATGGCTTGTAACATATAATTTTCGGCGGTTACAATATCGCTATTTTGTGAAAAACCCACCACTGCTTTGTTGAAATAATAGGCAGACACAAATTTTTCTAATGCAGTATACCCAAACGCGAGAGAAGAAAACATCGCGAGTATTAATACAAGTATCATAGCAAAACTTGTGCGGGGATGGTGAGAAAAAACTATTTCTTTTGACTTTAAAAATTTTTCTTTATGGAGAGAGGCGAAAAATAATCCCGTAAAAAAGAAAGTGAGGACAATGACTACATTACCAGGAACATATACAAAAGACATGGTCCAAAGATAAAGAGAAACAAAGAAAGACGAAACTGTGAGATATTTCAAAAGACTGTTTTCAGTTTTTTGAAATAGTGAGACAAAACCTGCACGAAGAAAGAAAGCGAGAAAAACAATCCATGCAAGAAAACCAAGGGCGCCAGAAGTCGTGAGAAACGTAGGAATAAAACCAATGGTGTTTGTGAAATGGGTGTTCCAAAAAGGTGTTGTGTTTATACCTTCTGGCTTGGAAAGTTGCCACTGTGAAGAAAATCTATTTAAACCAATACCAAAAAGCGGGTTTTTCTCAAGAACCTCTTTAGAAATATCAAAAGTGGTGCTCCAAGATGGGCGCACCTCCATAATAGAAATATTTAATTTATTTGAAAAAGATTCGCTGAGATTTTTACCGAGAGGTAGAATAAAAGCAATAGATACAAACATCACACAAAGGGCGACCACAGAAATGTTTCGCACCTTTTTATTTATTATTTTTCCAGCATAGAAGTTGTAGAAGAAAAACAAAACAGAAACAACGGCGAGAACCACCCAGTTTAAAGAAAAGTTTATAATAACAAGAAAAACTAAAGCTACCGCAAAAAGAGCGTAAAGAATTCTTTTAAAAACTTTATTAAGAGAAAACATTTCTATACTAATAATAGAAAGCAGGAGCACTGCTCCATATAAAATACCCAGATCGTATAGTTTTCCGAGAGGATTTGCATCAATAGAAGTGAAAAGCCCAAAAGATAACGCGCTTGATCCAAAAATAAATCTAACGAGCACAAAGAGGGTGAGTATTACCGTAGAAGCAAAAAATAAAATGTAAGAATAAAAAATCCGCTGTTCTTTTTGGAAAAAAGCTCCAGTGAGAAACATCAGTAAAAACATAAACAGCAAAAAAGCAAAGGTATCGATTTCAAAACTATTTCCAATGAGTGACAAAAAAGGAGCCTGACTCACGATAGCAGAAACCAATAAAACAACTGGCACTAAAGCAGTGAAAAAATACGTCTTCCCCCAAGGCAGATTGAACCTTCCGTGCTTTAAAATTGAAATAATCACCAAACAGAAAGAAATCACCAGGACAGAAAAAACTAAAATTGTTTTACTAAATGGGAGTGTGAAAAAAAGAGACGGGATAAAGAAAATCGGTGTAAAAAATACGATGAGCATAATGCCGATAAATGCTGAGTTTTCTAAACAGAAAAATGATTGGACGCTTTTATTTTTTATAGGTATGTTTTGTTCCATAATTTTCTATGTTATTTTCTACATTATATAGGAATAAAGCACCTATTTCAACGTATTTTTACACACAAAGACCCGCTTTAGGCGGGCCTTTTTGATGTGTTTGTCTTGTGTCTATAAGCCGAATTCTGTATCTCTTGCGAGACGATGACTATTTATCTGTCCTGCTCGTTACCGAGCGGATCAAGCGGCACTCTCTGCTTTCGCAGAGCACGGCCTTGCATACAAGTAAGAATTTAGCCGTTGCAACTCACGCGTTACCGCGCGAGCTTATCCAAAAACTGACTGTGGCGCTTTCGCGACAAAACTAATTTTTGGATATCGCATCACTTTCGCTTTGCGACGTCTCTGTTCGCATCTCGTGGATTGCTCCAGACGGGCGTTACCCGCTACTCTTGCCCGCGAGCTGTGAAGCTCGCGGGCCATATGTTCGGACTTTCCTCTATAAGCTTACGCTCACAGCAATCATCCGACACAAGACTGCCTAAAAAATACCACGTTTTGCTTAAAAATGCAAATTAGACATATTATTAGTGCGGATATGTTAGGACTTTATCACTTCTTTATAATTCCTTTATTCTTAATAAGTTAGTATGCACTAATGCGTACCTACATTTTTATTGATGCATCAAACCTTTTTTATGGTTTTGATACTGAATATGGTTGGGAAATAGACTATAATAGACTTAGGAAATACCTCGTGGAAAAATATTTTGCAATCGAGATTCTTTATTTTGGTGGTATTGATACTGCTGTCGGCATTCAACCAAACAAAGAATACTTTCACGATTACTCTGGCGATGAGACAGTAAATATAAAAAACTACGTTGCACACTTTGAAAACATCCTGACAACATATGAAAAACTTTCTCGTGCGCAAATCGCCCTAATAAAAAAATTTACTCAACAAGTAAAATTTTATCGAAAGATTGAGTCGTTTGGATATAAGTTGTTTTTGAAACCTGTTAAGCGGTTTGACACACAAAGAAAAGCGAACTGCGACGTGGATCTCACTATTAAGGCAATGGCAAATATTTAGCTATTTGATCGTGTCATAGTTCTATCTGGAGATGGTGACTTTCTTCCACTCTACAAATACCTTGAAAGAGAGCACAAGGAGGTGTATGTGTTGGCTCGTAGTTCAAAGACTGCAAGAGAAGCAAAACGTCATTTAGTAGCTAAATTTATTGAGATTCGTAAGCTGAAGAATCAAATAGAGTTCTTGGGCAACATCAAAATATAAACAAAAAGAAAAGGACGTACGAAACGTCCTTTTCAGATCTAGTAATATAAATATATCAAACCTGTTTTTAATGTCAACACTTATATTTTAGTCTCCGCTTTCACCACTTATTTCAACAACACCTGGCGATATTCCCTCTGTTCCTGTATCTATTAATGGAGTGTCTGCGTCACTGGTTGTTTTTCCAGATTCGCTGTCGCCCGCGCCACCTCCGTCTACGCCACCTCCGCCATCAGTACGTCCGTCTACGCCACCTCCGCCATCAGTACCTCCGTCTACGCCACCGCTACCACCATCACCCACTCCACCGCCCGTAGTCTGCACCGCTCCACATTCCCCCGCAGTCGTTTTTGTATTTCCATTTGAAATACTCAAACAATGTGGCTCACCAGTCTTGTCGTCAAAAATAGTTATACCTGTTGGCTTTTCTTTACTTCCCACTGTGAGCGTTTCTGTTATAAGCTTTTTAAATCCAGCAAATCCTTGGCTGATATTTGCTCCGAGTGAACCCAGATGACTCAATATAGAATCCATAAATCCAGCAGAAGTCGCAGAAGTTGTGGTTGTCGCGGTCGTAGTTGCAAGACCAAAAGCTATATTTTCAAGAGCAGTAACACGCACATCCAAAGCGTCAAATTTATTTTGCAAAGATTTTACTCCACCGAGAGTCAAAGTGGCGAGCTTATAAATATCCACATTATCACCGCTTACAGAAAGTATTTCACTTGGCGCATTGTCAGAAATAATTCCGAGACGTGACTCGCCTGATCCATCATCTTTATATTGATATGTTGAAATATTTATATTCCTAATTTCATCTAAATAAGAATTGTAATTTTCTTCTCCAAGTGTGACAACATTTTCCATCAAACTTCTTTTTGCTTTTGCAGTAAAACCAAATGCCTGCACATTACCTATCACGTCAAGTTTTGAAGATGGAGTAGAAGTGCCGATGCCCACATTGCCTTTATCGTCAGTTGAAATTGCATTTCCAGAATAATATTGAGGATTGAGCTCTACTATAATAGTGCCTTGCAACTCACTAGAAGCAAGAGCAGATAAAGCCCGCCCGATCACATATCCTGATCCAAGAGCTTTCATACCAATACCAGCAGACGATGAAGTCGTGACCAAATCCCCCACTTTTATTTTTCCATTTTCATTATTTACCAGCACATTTGCACGACCGTGCATAGCGACTCGTATTGTTTTTTCATTTTCATTTCCTAAAATCTGCGCCGAACCGAGTGGATTGCCACCAACAACTCCAATAGTCAAACCGTCATATTTTTTATCCGATTTTTTTACTTTCATACTACTACTGTCATCAATAGATACTATTTCACCTTCAGCATAACCCGAAGGTTCTCCGACAAGATATGCTGTAGAAATATTTCCGCCAGTTATTGCATCGTATGGCTGTGATGTAGTATCAAGTGAAGCTGGAGTACTTCGATTTGGTATTACTTGTCCATCCGGTGGATCGTCAACCCAAAGTCTTATAAAAGAAATTTCTAATTCTCTAGGTGTGAAAGCTACAGTCTGTGTTACTGCTACAGAAATCACCATAGACAGATTAACTCCTGTCGGAATATTGGTGGAGATAGTGCCAACCTCAGCATCGTTTATAAGAAATGTGGCGAGCGTTGGTGTGAGCTCTATTCTCATTTTTGCAAATGCGGTTGTAGATGTAGCTATGCCTGTATTAAAACTTGTTTCAACACCAGCTTTTCTAGCAACAGCGCGCCATGTATTTGTGGAAGATGCGGCAAAATATACACCACTGGTTGGATCAATGTTATACGAATTAGCCAAGGACGTAGGAATTGGATGATTGGTAAAACCAATATAATACGCACTAGTAGAACCAGAACCAGCCACTATCGTTGGGGTTCTCACAGATGTTAACATCACTGGATTATTTTCTGGAGCTATAGATAGTGGACCTGTTCTTATTGCGAAAGCCTCACCTGCAATAGCGGTGCTTGTGATACCTGCGCGGAGTGTACCATAAGATGGATTGGCGTTGGCTGTAAAAAGATAACCTCCATCAAGTGTAGCTGTAGTATCTGTAGCAAATTGTCCGCAGATAGCACCTGTGGGTCTACTATTGGTGAGGGTGCGATCCGATCCAAACATGTCACATCGCAACTCTTTCCATGTAGAATAAATTCTTCCAGCAACTACAAATTGGTCACGGAGCCCAGCTGTTCCAGAATTGGTTGTGGTACCAATGCCGATTCGTACCCAGTCTAGATTGCCTGTGGTTGTTGAGGTTACATATATCAAAGGTGTTGCCCCCGTAGTCGTTGCAATGACAAGTTGAGGATAACTATCACCCACAACAGACAAGTATGCCCACGGAGTGGTAGTACCGATACCGACATTTCCACCGTTTGCAACTATAAAATTTGTCGCAGTAGAAGAACCCACCACAAATTGTGGAACGCCTGTGGCGAGAGCGTCTGCATTTACTGAAAGGAGTCCCCAA
Organism: Candidatus Parcubacteria bacterium; assembly: GCA_009691505.1. Lineage (GTDB taxonomy): Bacteria > Patescibacteriota > Minisyncoccia > Phycocordibacterales > CALRHW01 > SICJ01. Next base: position 18,548 of record SICJ01000005.1, read on the forward strand.
GGAGTGGTCGTACCGATACCCACATTTCCTCCAGTAAACAGTGCGGAAAATGTAGAATTACTAAAGGTTTTTGTGCCTGTAAATGTTTGTGAGCCAGAGAGGAGAGCAATGTTTGCAGTGTCACTTAGATCACCTGAAGCAATAGTAGACCAAGCTGGGTTATTTGATGTGCCGGAGTTTTTAAGGAAAGAGTTTGCAGTGCCAGATTTTGTGAGTGCAGAGAATACATTTGATGCTGAGCCGAAAAGAATATCACCTTGTGCGATTGTAGTAAGTCCTGTGCCTCCGTAAAGAGCTCCGATAGATGATGTTGCTGATACAAGTCCTGCATTTGCTTGAAGTGGACCGTTTAAACCTGTCGCGAGTTGAAGACCACCTGTTCCAGAGACTGTAAGTGCAGTAGTAGAAGCATAAGGAAATGTAGAAGCGGTGGAGGTGGTGGCGGTGAAATATGAAGCGACGACTTGTCCGACGACGGAGAGTTTGGCGTAGGGAGAGGTGGTGCCGATACCCACTTTCCCAAGATTTGTAGAAGCGAGTAAAATGTTGCCGATGGCGCCAGAAGGTGAGGCGCCTGGATTTATATTTACATTTCCACTGGGACCGCCGGGAGAACTCGCACCTCCTGTGATTAACACATCTCCACCAGCAGCTACTTCATTTCCACCTAAACCGCCTTGGATAACAATAGCGCCGCCAGCTTCGCCTGAATCTGAACACAGCTCGCCTTCACACACTCCAGAGCCTCCTGTAAGAAATATTCCTTCTGTACTAACGCCACCTGATGGGTTAAATCGCTTTCCTTGCGCAGCAAATGTTCCTGAAGGAGATGTGGTTCCCACACCCACTCTTCCGCTGTTTGTTACGATGAGAACAGTTTTTGTAGAAGAACCGACAACAAATGCTGGACCAGAGCCGATAGCGTTTGCATTTACTGAAAGAAGTCCCCATGGCGTCGTCGTTCCAATTCCCACATTACCAGTACTCGCTATTGAAAGTCTAGACGCAGAACTCGGACCAAAAAATTCTGCGATTTTCCCTGCTCCGTTTTGTGTGAAAGTAAGAAATGTTGTAGCGGTGGAAGTAGCATTGACCGCATCATTTCGCAAAAATTGCTCACTTGAAATGTTATCTATTGTGTCTGCCACAAACGCTGCGGGCACTGCACCAAGTATTTTTCGTGGAGTCATTTCTCCGTCCCATGATGGTGAGCCACCAGACCCGCCTATTTCTACTCCCAAATAAAGTGTCTGGTTAAAATTAACACTTGTAAGCGCGGTGGAGCTTCCGAGCATTGCGCTAAAGAGTCCGTTGGTAAGAGTGATACGATTACCAGCTGAAGTGCTTCTGTCTTCTTCCCAAATGTTTGTGGTCGTCGCACTGGTCGCCGTAGTATATAGACGAAACGTCATGTGATAAATACCATCTGTGACCGCAACGTTGCTTGTGTTTGTAAGCTTGCCTTGATAATTAATTTGTTTATTAAATTGCGCTTGTGCAATATTTATTTGGTTTGAAAGAACAGAAACCGTTATCAAAAACACAACAAAAGTTCTCACGCAAAAACGTCGCGCTTTTTTACTTGAACGCATAAACGAGAGAGCTTTCGTTAAATTTTTAATATCAATAATCATTTTTTAATTTTTCAGACAACAACACTCTTTTTTGCGGAAAAATAAGATAATCAAAATCAGAATTATAAATAAAACACCGAATATATTTTTCCAAACAATAGATGGGTTTTGTGATTGAAGAAGAGGAACGATAGACACGATCACACCTGCGAGCTTTTTTAGACCTTGGTTTTTGTGATCTAGAATCGCAACACCAAATTTGAAATTGCCGTTTCTGCCGAGAGGGGCGATGGTCGCTTCATAAGCAGTCTTGTCTTTATTTACACGAAGCAAAAATGAAAAAGATTTTCCTTCGTCTTGTGGATCTGTCATCGTAATAGCAATCGTCTTTAAGATTTCTGGAATTTTTTTATAGTTTAGAGAAATTTGTAATTCCCTGTCTCCTGCGATATTTACTGTATTGTCTTTCACTTCTAGCTTTTTACCATCTTGGAAAAAATCTAAATCTGCTATTGTGAGCGCTCTGATTATCGGGTTTACTAGATTTGCAGACAATTCCACGATGTCTTCAAACAGACTTTTTTCATCTTTTATTTCACCCGTCTTACGAAGCTTATCTTTTGCCACAGCACCAGATGAATAATTTCCAAACTTATCTTTTGCAAACAATGTGTAGTAATACATTTTTCCATACACCACATCTTTATCAACAAATTTCTCAGCACCGCCTTCATAGATCACTTCTCCGTCAAATAAATCTTTTGGATAAAATTTATCTGATTTTACGATACGCACTTGGTCAAAATCAATTTTTGGATTATTCCATGTGAGAGTGATTACTTTGTCGTCCCCGACTGCTTTCAGATTTGTAACGTTGCTTGGCACTATTTTGTCTGAGAGAAACTTTGTCCAAAACTGCTGATTATTTAATATGAGTTTTCTTCCATATATATCAGTGATTTCAATTTTGAAATAATATAGAGTGCCTGCAGTCAAACCTGTGATACTCGTCTCATGATTGGTTACAAAAATATCTGAAGTAATACTTCCTAGCTCATAATCAGGAGTGAGACCGAAAGAAACGACTGCCTGCGTATATATGTTTGTTTGAAATCTCAGGAGCACATTTGTGAGCCTAGTTTCCACAAAAAGATTTTGAAGCAAAAGTGGAATACTTCCACCTGTCGTTCCATTATTGGGAGGGGTTATTGCTTCAGAAAGAGTCGTTGCTGTCGCAATATTTGATAATCCAGATATATTTACCGAAGCATCAAATGCAGAAACGGTATATGAGTATGCAGTGGAAGGACTGAGGCCTATGTCTGAATAAGTGGTTATCGTTGTCGTTGCAACAAAAACATTGTCTCTAAAAACTCTATAACCCGTGACAGCCACATCGTCCGTTGAAGCATTCCATGACAAATTTATTTGCGAAGCAGAGATTGCTGTTGCAGTAAGATTTGCAGGAATAGACGGCGCAACTGTGTCGACACCTATCAACTGTTTAACTGTAAATTGATCTTCCGCTGCAAAAGTGACAAGTGTAACTGTCCACAGAAGAGCAATTGTTATAAATATTTTAGTAAAATATTGCATTATTACTTAGAGCCTGTTTAGAGAGGTATCGCTGTGACAGTCGTTGTCGCAGTGTATTCTCCCGCTGGTTGAAGATGTAAAGCGCCCGATTGCGCTCTAAATTTTAGAGTCGTTGCTGTGCCTGACGATTGATTGGACGACGTGCTTCTGCTAATTGTTTTATCGGTTGTAGATAATGCGTCCCAACATGCGTTTACTGTGTCTGTTGATCCTGTATTGCAGTTGCTTGCTCCGTCGTCTTTATATTCTTGGACTATATGAGTGCCTTCTGGAGAAAATGCAAACTCAGAATCTGAGGAAGATATTGAGAATGTGAAATCTGGGTTTGCTCCGGCTGGCGTATAATCTGCAAAACTATTTGCTCCAAAGATAAGTGCTGGAGACGAGCTCGCTTTGATAAAGAGGACATAGCCAGAAGGACTATCTGTCGTCACTGTCACTACAGTTGAACCGTTTGATGTACCACCTGTAACTCCACCGATACTTGGACTCATTACGACATCTGATACCGTAGCAATAGATATATAGACGTTGTGCATTTGTTGATAGCCCGCTGCAATATTGTAGTTTGTGCTTCCTGATAAACCTGTTGCGATTTCTCCCACGGTATCTTCAATACGATAATTTGTAGAGTTTGAAAGGTTTCCGGCAAAATTTACGCTGTCGCTCTGCACTTTGTAGCTAGTACTATTCATTTGAGCGAGTGTGATACGAGCAACAAAAGACGGCACTAAAAGCGCCGTTACAACAATTGCTCCAACATAAACTTTTATTTTAGACATTTTTATTTCTTTCGAATTTCAAATCTAGTCAACACAAAGCGGAGAACAAATAGAAGAATGATTATCGCAAGAACAACAATAGCGAGAAGTTTGATTGGAATGACCCAGAAACTAAACGACTTTGTGTCAATGATGTTGTCGTATCCTCTGTTGATGGAAGCGGTAGCTGTATATCTGCCCACAAGAAAAGAACTATCCCAACGCACTTCGCGCAAACGAAGTGACCCCGGTAGTGCATACCAAGGTTCTACCTCAATATTTTTTACTTCTTCTCCGAGCATATTTTTAATGCTAATTTTTCCGTATGGATTTACATAAACACTGCCTTTATTTTCGTAGAGTAAACGAAAATCTATCGGGCCAGATGCGTAAATCTGCTTTCCGCCGTTTGTCTCAAACTTAGTCAGTTGTCCGTCGTGATTTACTGGTCCAGGAATTGTGATAAAAAGAAGTGTGCCCAGTCGTGCCACTATCGTGCTTGTTGGTCCAATTTTTTCTGCATTGGGTTTTGAAGCTGTACTTGTAAGTAGACTTCCATAAAGTCCTCCGGGCTGTGCGTCTGTGGGAATAGAAACTGTTACTGGAACAGTGGCACGCTCGCCATTTTTAAGTGTAAAGCTCCACTCTGGAACTGATATGTAATCTTTTAGAGAATACGGTCCGCGCTCATCACCTAAAAGAACTGCTGTCTGTGTTATATCTTGTGAACCAGTAAAATCCTCAGTTTCAAAATTGAAAACTCTTTCATCTCCCATTCTGTTTGTAACTGTGATATTTACTGTTTTGCTTTCGCCTGGATTTATTTCAAGTTCTACTTTGCCCGGGCCGATAGCAAAATCACCGTGTGTTGAGTTGTCTCCTGTGTTTTCTATTTTGTAGGCAAAGACTTTTGAAGCTCCCGCGAAACAAAAAACACAGAGAAACAAAAATACTCCCATTTTCCAGAATATGTAATTTTTTGGTTTTGCTGTCATGTAGAGTAATTAATTTATAATTGCTGTTTGTGTCATTGTCGCTGTGTATGTGTCCTCAATTGTAAGACCTCCTGAATTTAGGAAAGTGCTGAAATAAATACTTGATGTTGCACCAGAAGCTGATGTTGCTGCACTTGTAACGATTGTTGATGTTGCAACTGTTGATAGTCCCATCCAACATGAACCTGCACTAGTATCTGCACTGCCAGTGTTACAAGTATTTGTACCGTTATCTTTAAACTTTTGTGCAAGATTTGCTGTTGTACTTGCTGAAACACTAAATCCAAACTCTGCACCTGCTGGCACTGAGAAAGTAAAGTCAGGAATACCTGTAGTCGCTGGAGTGTAATCAGCAATCGTTCCTGCAAACGCATCACCTACCATTGCTGGAGAAGAACTCGCGGCAAGTGTCATCGTAAAACCTGTGTTGTTGTTGGTCGTCACCACTGATGTAGATGTGCCGTATGAAGTACCTCCAGTAATACCCGCGATTGAGCCGTTCATAACGACGTCATTTGCGGGAGTTGCGAAAGTGATTTCGGCTGTGATCGTCTGTTTTACCGTGAACTGATCTTCTATTGCTTGCAAAAACGCGGGTTCTGCAAGACCATAACCAAAGGAAAGCATCAGTGTGATGAGGAGGCTTGTCGCTGTGGCTTGTTTTAAATTTATATTTTTTAACATAATAATTCTGATAATTTTGATAATTTGTCTCGACCTTATAGGCTTGTGCCTATCCTCGAAGCTCTTTTAATATTTTATAAAAAGCGCCGAGGATAAATGCAAACTTATTCTGTTTTTTGTTCTGTGATTGGCACCATTACATATAAATAATTTTGGTCAGATAATTTTGTAAACACCGGCTTGATTACACCAGAAGAACCCGTCTTGTCTGGAAAAATTTCTGTTTGGTCAGAAAAAGAATCTTTGATTTGCTGTTTTGTTTTCTCATCTTTAATTTCGTCTCCACTACTTGGCACTACAGTGATACCCATTTGAGTGTCGTTTTTGTAAACCGAGTTTACTTGTTCACTATCAAGAGTGGCGACCTTGTCTGCTGTTTCAAAATTAAAAAGACCAGAAACAAAACGATATGTTCCTGATGCTATATGACTAAAGAATGTTCCAAGAGAATCTTTGAACGCTCCACCTAAAGATGCTGAGTTATTTGTTTGAGTGGTTTGAGCTGTTTGAAAAGTGTTTTGATAAACGGGTGCTACGCGAGAACTTAAGTTTTTGTTAGACGATATACTAAAAAATAAAACAGCTATTACGGCAAAAGAAATGGTAGGAATAAGAAAAGCGGGTTTTTTAAATAATGTTTTTGTTTTTAATATTTCATCTGTCTTTGGTTTTTGTGGCGCCAGTGGCGCCTCAATCTTTAATAAAACGGACTCTGGGGGTGTCTCAATTTTTGGTAAAACCGTAGGTGGAAAATAAATTACTCCACGTTCCTTTTTTGCAGTATTTTCTTTATGTTCTCGTAAAGATACCTCACTAATAAACCAACGCTTTCCGACTTGCTTGCAGTCTAGATTGTTACTTCTACAAAGCTGACCTATATAATCCTGTGTGTATCCGGTGATTTCAGAAGCTCGTTTTGCTGATACATAAAAAATCTCCTGTTCTGGTTTTAGACCAAGTATTGGGGGTGGGGAAAAATATGATGATGGAAGTATCTGGGTAGATGATTTAAGAGTAGGGGTTGGGACGGGTCTTTCGCTGGGTTTTAAGGTGCTGTTTTTTATGTGTTCAAGAAGTGAGTTTTCAGCCACAAACCATGCCTTACCAATACGTCTATTCTCAAGTTTTTTTAAACGGCAGAGTTGTCCGATATAATCCGCAGTATAGCCACTTATTTCGGAAGCTCGTTTTGCCGAGATGAATTTTTTTCCTGAAAAATAGAGCTCGTTGTTCATGGGTAAATTATAGCTTCTCTCTCCACTCAAATACACGATTTTTTGTGGATAACCTCACGATTGTTTTTGAAGTGATTTTAAAGTGTAGATTTAATAGAAACACCTTGGGATATCTAAACGAAACCCGCTTTTACCTTGGTGTATTAATTTAGCTTAGAACCTGTCAGGACTTGTGGGTGGAAGTATGAAAATTGATCTGAGTATTCTAGAAAATTAGGAAAAGTGAGTTAGACATATCAACATATATAAACATTGATAAACTATACATATTAAACTATAATTTTATCAAGGTTTAATAATCTTTATCTAAGTTAAATTTAATGAGTGATTCTTTTTTAACAATCAAACAAGCAGCAAAAATGTTAGGGGTTACGCCCTTAACTCTGCGTAACTGGGATAGGGCTGGAAAATTTGAAGCGACTAGACATCCAATAAACAACTACCGTGTATACAAAATAGAAGATGTAAATGCTTTTATAAAAGAGATGGGAGAAAAAAAACAAGACACGACAAATCGCAAAAATCAAGTGAAGAAATTGAACATCCTACATCTTGAGGACTAGTGTTTAAAAAGTAAAAATAGAGTTTGTGTTTATAAATGACTCGCGCAGGCGAGGGCGGCGCCGAGCGGAGCAGAAACCGTAGCAACGATTTACGCGTGCATTTAGAAACACAAACTCTATTTTTACTTTTTAAACACTACTTCAACAATGATATAAGAAGCTCTTTGAGCACTGTCGGATTTGCAGAACCTTTTGTTGCTTTCATTCCCTGCCCTACTAAAAATTGAAGCGCCGATTCTTTTCCATTTTTGTAATCAGTGACTACTAGAGAATTTTCTTCAATGATTTTTTCAATAATAATTTTTAATGCTCCAGTATTACTTTCTTGTAACAAATGTTTTGATTCTGCAATATCTTGTGGACTTCCTCCATCATCAAACATAACCTTTAGAATATCTTTTGCGCCACGAGAAGAAACTCTGTCGTCCCCCACCATTTGCATAAGTGATGCAAAATTTGACGCTTTTATTTTTTCACCTAAATGTGAAAGTGTGTCGCTTGCATCATCACCTACAGATTTCACAAGTCCAAGTAAATCAGAAATAATATAATTTGAAGTAAGGCGAATGAGTTTTTTGTTTCCATCAAATGAAGAAACCGCGAGCTCAAAATATGTACCGAGTGCGGTAAGACGCACAAACATTTCTGCGTCTTCTTTTTTCATCCCATATTTACTAATAAACCTCTCCCTTCTCTGCCAAGGAAGCTCTGGTAAACTTTTCGCGAGCGTGTCTTCCGAAAATTCGGAAATTTCGCTTATTTGAAGTTTTGGTAAATCTGGATCTGGAAAATATCTATAATCATGTGAATCTTCTTTTATTCGCTGAGAAAAAGTAACTTCTTTGTTTTCATCCCAACCACGAGTCTCCTGCACCACCTTTTCTCCTTTTGAAATAAGCTCAATGTGTCTTTTAGTCTCAAACTCAATCGCTTTCTCTACCGCCTTAAAAGAATTCAGATTTTTTACTTCTACTTTTGTGCCGAGTAAACCTTCTTTATCGCTCACAGAAATATTTGCCTCAACGCGCATTTCCCCTTTTTCCATATTTGCTTCACTTGCGCCGAGATATTGGAGTAAAAGCTGGAGCTCGCGCGCGAAAGTAGACGCTTGCTCCGCAGTGTGAATCACGGGCTCAGTCACAAGCTCCATCAAAGGCACACCCGCACGATTGAAATCAAGAAGACTAAAATCGCCCTTTTCGTGACTAGATTTTGCTGTATCTTCCTCTAAATGCACTCTCGTGAGGTTTATACCAGCCAAAGAGCCACCTTGCACCAAAGGATGCTTATATTGGCTGATTTGGTAGCCTTTTGGGATATCTGGGTAAAAGTAGTTCTTACGGTCAAACTCGGTAAAATCGGCTAGTTTTCCGCCTACCGCCGTGCCAAGCCGAAGCACCTGCCTGACCGCTTCTTTGTTTATCACAGGAAGAGTGCCCGGATGACCCATACAGACTGGGCAGACGTTTACGTTTGGACGCTTCTCATGTGTGTCGTTTTTTGACGCACAAAACATCTTACTCTCCGTTTTGAGTTCTGCGTGAATTTCTAGACCGACGGTCGTTTTAAATTGTGATGACATAATCTTTATCTTTTCTTTATAATTATTTTATCATGTCTGTGAACGTCTAAAGAGTGTCGGCAGAGAGCATTTTCACTAAACTATCTTTGAGTATTTTTACAGATACGTCGTCAAGTACTGACACAGAAAGTATTTCTTTATTTAATTTTGTAAGAGATTTTTTTGCAGATTTTAAAATTTCAGGAGAGACTGCGTCTGTTTTTGTAAGAACAATTATTTCTTTTTTGTCGGCGAGTTCTTTGTTGTAGTCGGAGAGTTCTTTACGAATTGTTTTATATGCTTTTACAACATCTTCATTTTCCAGTGAAATACAGTGCAAAATCATTTTTGTGCGTTTTATGTGGCGGAGAAATTTATGACCAAGTCCGCGACCTTGTGAAGCGCCTTCTATCAAGCCCGGAATGTCGGCAATAATAAAACCATACATGTCGCCGAGATTTGGTTCTAAAGTAGTAAACTCATAACTCCCCACAGCAGCTTTTGCATTTGTGAGAGCGTTGAGTAGACTTGATTTACCAGCGTTTGGAAAACCCGCAAGTCCAAGGTCGGCGACGAGTTCCAGCTCAATATAAAAATCCGCACTGTCCCCTTCTTTTCCGCCAGTAAATTCTTTTGGACGCACATTTGTAGAAGCCTTGAAATGTTCGTTGCCGAGACCTCCACGACCACCTTCAAGAATCATTATTTTTTCTCCGTCTTTTAAGAGGTTGTATTTTTTGCCGTTTACAAGATTGGTAAGCACGCTACCAATAGGCATTTCCACTACCAAATCTTTTCCGTCTTTTCCGTGCATACTATTTTTCATTCCACCGCCCGCGTTTTCTGCGACGATTTCTTTTATGTGTTTGTATTTACGAAAAATAGCTAAGTCGCGCACCGCTTGCACATATATGTGACCACCTCTTCCACCGTTACCCCCAGCAGCGCCAGCTTTATCTTTACCCTTTTCCTGACGCCAACGCACAACACCGCTTCCGCCGTTGCCCGCTTTTATATGTATTTTTAATTCATCTATAAATGCCATTTACCTTGATACTATATTATTTTAGCTAGTTTTCAAGTCATCTATTCAATTTTCTAGTGCGATTTTTGCCAGAGCTAGTGCACCTTCTTTTGATTTTGCTACGGCGAGAAAAAGTTTATTGTGGCAAAAAAGTGCGTCGGGTACACCTGTGGTGTCTGCAAGTTCTTTATCCCTTTTTCCGGCCCAGCTTGCAGGAAGGTCTTTCCTATTTTTAAATACTTGAGAACCGTCACTTATTGCTTTTAGTCGCCACAAATCATTTACACCGTCTTGATAAATTACAAAAAGAGGTTCTGGATGTTTCATTAATCCATACCATGGATATTTTTGAGAAAAAATTATAAGACGCTTATCCTCTGTAAGCTCATACTCTTTTCCCACCAAATCTTCAGCTTCTTTTAAATTAGTTAGAACGACAATTTCTCGCGTGATGATTTTTTTTGCCATCGCGACCATTTCAAGAAAAGTTTTATCAACTGACAGCAAATCTTCTTTCCATGTTGGGCGAAAGATATGCACTAAATCCTGAATTGTGTAAGGTAGAATATTTGGAAAAACTGGAGAATAAATATTTACGCCGTTATCATTTGCGTCAATATGGGTGACGAGTTTTTCGTCTATCATTTTTGCGATTTCTAGACTACCGCATACGAGCTCGCCGTATTTTTTCCAAACAAGTCCGGCAGAAGCAAAAGGAATTCCGTTTTCGCGGGCGCCTGCGCCGCCCGCTTGATGGTGATCAAATCTATTTTTTTCTACATCATTGATCCCGCCGATGTCCACCAAAAAATCCGCGGATGCAAATTGACTCGCGTCACGAGTGCGGACGATTTCTATCTGCGCTTCTTTTTCAAAAGCGAGCGAAAGTACCGCGACCGCAAATATGTCGTCGCTGTGAAAATCGCCATTGTGGGTAACTATTTTTAGGGTTTTCATAAGAGAAACATAACATGCAAAAACGCTGGTTGCAAACGAAATAAATTAGTTTATATATTTATTTTCTCTGGCTTCCGCGCTAAATATTTCCTAAACTCCTCCACTATTATCACGGTTGTTGATATAGAAATTATCGCAAGCCACTCGGACAAGTTGAGTGGAGTCGTGTGAAGAACTTTTTGCATAAAAGGATTGTAAACAGCAAAAAACTGAAGAGCAACTACTATCACCGTCGCGCCGACCAGATAAAGATTTGAGAATATTTGGGCGGAGAAAATAGAATGACTTTCAGAACGACAATTCCATACGTTGAACCATTGAAGCACTGCGAGTGTGGTCAAAGCCATCGTAGAAGCCTTTGTAAAATCTACAGAATAAACAGCGACAAAAACATATAAAGTACAAAACGTCATTACCGCGGCCATTATAATCATACGAATTAGAGCAATTCGGCTCATAAAAAATCTATTATGTGGCTCTACTCCATTTTGCCCGAGTTTTTCACGAGGTTCCATTGCCATTGCAACAACAAGAAAACCGTCAGTCACAAGATTTAGCCAAAGAATCTGACTCGGTAAAAGTGGTAAAGGCAAGGTGAGCAAAAGTGCGCCGAGCACGACAAATAGCTCGCCTGCGCCCGTAGAAAAAAGATAAAGAATGACTTTTTTTATACTCGCATAAATATTTCTCCCCTCCTCAATTGCCGAGATAATACTTTTAAAATTGTCATCTAAAAGCACGATGTCCGCAGCTTCTTTTGTTACTTCCGTGCCGATTTTTCCCATCGCAATACCAAGGTCTGCCGCAACAAGTGAAAGAGCATCATTTACTCCGTCGCCCGTCATTGCAATAACATCTCCACGCATTTTGTACGCCTCAATAATTTTTAATTTGTGCTCAGGTGTAACGCGCGCAAAAACACTTACATTGTTTAGACGGTGCATGAGTTCGGAAACGCTCAATTCTTCGATTTCTTTTCCTGTCATTACAAGGTCGCCTTCGCGGAAAATTCCCACCTCACGCGCTAAAGCTTCGGCAGTCACTTTATGATCTCCTGTAATCATTACAACTCTTATTCCGCTTTCTTGTGTAATTTTTATGGATTCAAAAACATCAGCACGAAGTACGTCACGCATTCCAAAAAACCCCACAAAACAAAGTTTTGGAAGAGCATCTAGTTTAATATCATTTCCTGCATTTTTATTTATTGCGCAGGCAATCACACGCAGACCTTGACGCGACATGCTGTGGATTTGCAACTCCATTTTTTTTCTGTCGTCTTCGGTTATTTTTCGTACTTTTCCATCTTCCAAAATCAATTCTGCAAGTGAAAGTATTGTCTCTGGCACACCAGTAATCGTAAGAAACATTTTCTTTTTTGTGAGATGAAGAGTGGTGTGAAATTTTGTTTTTGTATCAAAAGGAATGTCCATCACGCGTGGCTCCTCTTTTTCCAATTCGTCTTTATCAAAACCTAGCTTTTCACCAAGCACGAGTAACGCAGCTTCCGTAGGATCTCCCAACACTTTCCACACACCTTCTTTTTCTAAAAATGAAACTCGTGCGCCTGCGCAAAATGTGGCGATTTTCCCCATAAGTAGAAGCTCGGGGTGATTGGCTACGTCTATATCATTGCCCGACAAGCTCACCTGCCCTTTTGATTCATAGCCGTTGCCTGTGATTTTGAAAAGATTTCCAGAAGTAAAAACTCTTTCCACCATAAGCTCATTTTTTGTAATCGTACCAGTCTTATCCACAGCAATAACTTTTGCTTGACCGAGCGACTCTACCGCTTGAAGTTTTTTAACTAGAGCATTTTGTTTTGCCATTCTATAAACGCCTGTCGCAAGCACCAAAGTAATAACAATAGGAAGGCCTTCTGGAATAAGAGAAACCGCCACAGCAACCGTGGTAAAAAACATATCTCGCATAGAATTGCCAAAAAGAAGACCAACAAAAAATACGATAACACTCAAAACAAGAACTGTAATACTGAGAAATTTGGACAGCTTTTTTATATCTTTTTTGAGTGGCGCTTCAGAGTCTATAGTGAGTATTTTTTCAGAAATTTTGCCGATAATTGTGTTTATTCCTGTGGCGACCACAATCGCACGCGCAACACCAGTAAGTACAAAAGTTCCTTTAAAAGCCATGTTGTGTTGGTCGGCTGTAGGCACATCTCTTTGCGACATCACCAAAGAGTTTTTGAAAACAGAGCCTGACTCGCCAGTCAAAGCAGACTCATCTATTTTTAGATTTGTTGATTCTATTATTCGCACATCACCAGAAACTTTATCTCCCCCACGCAAAACAATGACGTCTCCTGGCACAAGCTCTGTGTCGGTTATTACTGTCTCACGCGCATCGCGTATAACAACAGCATCGGTCTTTGTAAAATTGGAAAGTGCCTTAAGTGTGTTTTGCGCTTTGCCTTCTTGTAAAAATCCGATGACTGCATTTGCAAGTAGAACAAATAAAATGATGTAAGAATCAGCGTGTTCACCAAGAAAAAATACTATAACGCTCGCAATTAAAAGAATGTAGATAAGTGGACTTTGAAATTGGCGTAAAAAAAGAGTTGTCTTGGAGGTTACTTTTGCTTCCGTGAGCTTATTTTGCCCATATATAGAAAGTCTGTTTTCTGCTTCTGTTTGCGTAAGCCCGTGCGATGTAGAATTAAAAAAATCTAAAACATTTCCAATGTTTTGTCCGTACCATGACGTATTTTGTTTTGAAATACTTTCATTCACAAAATTTTATGAAGTTTTTATTATCTCTATATTACCTCTATTTTAACGACACGATTTTTGACTGTTTTTTTGCGGCCACAAATGTCAAAATCATCATCAAAAATACTGTAAACGCCATCATTGGAATAGTAATATATCCAAACTCAAGCACATACATTTTTGAACACGCACCACCCACCGCCGTACACGGAGTAAAAGAACTACCGCCGAGCTGTGTAAAAGAATGATAAAGAGTAACTATTGCACCAAGAATAGACAGCGAATATATGTAAGGAATAATATTTTTATCTTTACGCCAAAACGCAAGCCCAAGCAAAACAACTTGTGGATAAAGGAATATGCGCGCTACCCAACACAAGACACAAGGTTCAAAGCCGACAAATTCAGAATAAAGCAGACTCCCCACTAGACCGCTGAGTACTAGTAAAAAAGATAACGTGAGGACGTTGCGTCCGACCCATGACACTATCTGATCTGCAATTCTATTTCTAATCAAAAGACAGAAAACAAAAATAACAATTATGATGTGTGCAAAAAGCGTTCCCCAAGAAAAAATTGATGTGATGAGTTCGCCAGAAGTCATTTATTTTATGGGAGCTTACAGCCCGTAATACTTGCCAACTCTTCAAGAGAAAGCACTTGCGCCTTTCTTGTGCCGTCTTTAAAATCCCAAGTAGGATAACGTTTTATACCTTTGTCGGTACAACTTTGAAGCTGGCTGTTACCATCTGGCGCAGAACACTCCACATAAGGCAGGTTTTTTGCAGATCTACCAAAAAGAGCTTTCTCATCGCGACAATGTGGACACCAAAATGCTCCATAAAAAATCGCCCCGCTATCATTTATACATTGTGCAAAACCATCTAGCTTGTCGGGCTTTGATGGAGCGAGAGCTAAAAACACTGCCAAACCAATAAGTATAACGATAGCAACAATAGTAATAATTTTTCCTTTCATATAAGGGAATTA
>SICJ01000021.1 GCA_009691505.1 Candidatus Parcubacteria bacterium
AAAACCACCGAAGATGTGTTTGTGGTGGAAGATGTAGTAAAATAAGAGCGCCGTAGTATAGTATTGCGAGTATTGCCACCTTAGCTCAGTTGGTAGAGCAGCCGTTTTGTAAACGGCAGGTCGTCAGTTCAAGCCTGACAGGTGGCTCCCTTATGAAACTTTAGACCCCAGAAACAAGTTTTCTTGTTTCTGGGGGGGGGGGTAAATTAATATAGACCGGTGTGGTATATTAAATCTATCTTCATGAAATTAAAAAATTATAAAATTAATAAAAAAGGTTTCACTCTTATTGAACTCCTTGTCGTCGTCGCCACCATCGGAGTTCTCTCTGGTACTGTTTTATCTTCTCTCAATACAGCCCGAGATAAAGGCAAAGCGGCTGCGATAAAGTCCAATCTCAAAAATATGGGACTTCAGATGGAACTCGCATATTCTGACAATGGAAGCTATGCAGGAATAAGCGCTGCGGGAAATCAAACAGCTCAACCAACTCTTCCTAGCACCGTCTGCATAGGCCCGATAGCCAACATGGCTCAATCAATAATAAGTAGCGGAGCGAAGGCCAGATGCCTCTCCACTAATTTTGCACTCTGGTTAGAAGTAAACCAGAGATGGGGAGCATCAGGCCTCATCTATTCTTCTTCTGCTCCGGTCAAAGCCTGGTCTGCTAGCAATATGGGAGTGGTTACCTGGGATGCCCAGGGAGTAAACCCAACAGGAGCATTTGTCAGCACGGACGTAATCATGACTTGGGATGCTGCCAATACCGCTTGCGGTCTTGCAGGAGGTAGGCTGCCAACAATTGAAGAATTGAAAACATTAGCCGATGCACAATGCGAGGCATTAGGAAGCACAGATTGCACCTCCGCCTCCACGCGTAATCCTCCCGGTTTCCAAGCGAGCGGTTATTGGTCTAGTACTACCGTTCCATCCGATATCACCTCTGCCTACTACGTGCATTTTGGCATCGGCGCCTTGTTTTCCATATCCAAAGAGATTCACTTCCACGTCCGTTGCGTTCGTTAGCCCCGCCCGCTAGCATTCATTTTGCATTTATTCATCCTCCTGAAACGACCCTGATTTATCGGGGCGTTTCAGGAGGGGATTTGTATTTTGCATTTCTGTATTATGTATTTCGCACATAACACAATTTCGTGACCGCGAGGTACGCTGGAGATTTTCAGCTATTTTTGATAAAGTAAGTTCTGGCGGTATCGTAAAGGTACTCCAAAATCTTAAGTCTATATGCCACCCACAACTCACACCCACAAACCGCCCCACATAGGTCGTGCTTCGGAGCTTTACGGGTCAGACCGCGTGCTTTACAGATTGCTTGAAATACTGCCAGGATTTTTGGCGTGGACGACTATATTAGGTGCGATATTTCTTTCTTATTTCAATCCAATTTATGCTGCGATATTTATAATTATTTTTGATTTTTACTGGTTACTCAAGACCGTTTATCTTTCTATTTATCTACGTCACAACTGGCGTAGGATGAAGCACAATATGAAGCTTGATTGGAGCACTATGCTTGCAAACACAAAATACGAGCATGTTATTCATTTGGTCATTATGCCTTTTTACAAAGAATCTTTTGAGGTGGTGGAAAAAAGTCTTCTCGCTATTTTAGACACAAAGTATGATATGAAAAAAGTCGCTTTTGTACTCGCGGCTGAAGAAAGAGTGGGAGAAGAAGCACAGGAAACAGCGAGAATTATTGAAAAAAAATATGCGAGTAGGTTTGGATATTTTCTCATCACAACTCATCCAAAAGATTTACCCGGAGAAATGGCTGGTAAGGGTTCCAATATTGCTTATTCCGCAGAGCAAGCACGTATAAAAATACTAGATGCAAATAAAATAAATTACGAGCATGTCTTGGTATCTGCTTTTGATACTGATACCGTGGTGTATCCGCAATACTTTTTGTGTATTACTTGGCATTTTTTGACTGCGGAAAAGCCATTTAGAGTCTCGTATCAGCCAGTGCCACTTTATAATAATAATATGTGGGAAGCGCCTGCGCTTTCGCGTGTGGTGGCGGCGTCTGGTACTTTTTGGCAAATGATTCAACAGGAACGACCAGAAAAGCTGGCGACTTTCTCTTCTCACGCGGTGAGTTTTAAAGCTCTTTATGAAATAGGATATTGGCAAAAAAATATGGTCTCCGAAGACTCGCGTATTTTTTGGAATGCTTTTATTGCTTATGATGGCAATTATTCTGTAATGCCGATTTCGTATCCTGTGTCTATGGATGCAAACCTCGCGCCGACATTTTGGCAGACAATAAAAAATATTTATAAACAACAGCGACGTTGGGGCTGGGGAGTGGAAAATCTCCCATACATAATTTTTTGTATGATAAAAAATCCGCGCATTAAGTTGCAAAAAAAAATCAGTGTTGCTTTTATTCAGCTTGAAGGCTATTGGTCACTTGCGACCAACCCACTTTTGATTTTCCTTCTTGGGTGGCTCCCACTTATTCTCGGTGGTGGACGATTTAATACCACAATACTTTCTTACAATCTTCCAGTGGTCACAAGAAACCTCATGATTTTAGCTATGATGGGACTTGTAATGTCTGCGATTATTTCAATGAGTTTTCTTCCGCCAGCTCCAAAAGGTCACGGTCATCTGAAAAAATCTTTTCATATTTTGCAATGGGTTTTTATTCCTTTGACCATCACGATTTTCGGCTCTATTCCAGGACTTGAAGCACAAACTCGCCTAATGTTGGGTAAATATATGGGTTTTTGGGTGACTCCAAAATTTCAAAAAGAAAAATAAGGTCAGAAACAACCTTTGTGATATAGTATATTTCTATGAAACCGTTGACGCTAAATAAAAGAGCGATATATTTTTATTCTTTCTCTTTGTTTTTCATCATTGTAATTCCTTTTATAATAATATATTCACTTGGATACAGGTTTACGAAAGATTATTCTTTATCAGAACGTGGAGGAATATATGTCTATGTGCCAGAATCAGGCACTGATATTTATATAAATGATGAGTTCAAAAAAACTACAGGCATATTTCAACACGAGCTTTTTTTGCAAAACTTAAAGCCAGGACAATCCACTGTGAGTGTTTCAAGTCTACTTTTTCAACCTTGGCAAAAAATTATTTTAATTAAAGAAAAAGAAGTGTCGCCTGTTTTTCCGTTTTTAGTACCAAAGGATTTAGGACTGCGGGAAATAGTGGTTGCGACGTCTACGGGGGCACTCACTTCAACTTCTACGTCTTTAGCAATAAATGTATCAGAGCAAAAAGTAATTTTGGCATTATTTAAAGAGCCCGCCATTGTAGTGCAAAAACAAATCAAGCCAGCTACGACCACTCCAGAAATTTTTGCCATTACAAAAAAGAAAATCAAAATATGGAGTGACGGAAATAAAGTTTTTGCAAAATATATAGGCGAGGAAGATAGGACGCCTCCGTATTTTTGTCTAAAAACAGTCTGTGATCCAATTTTAGAAATTTTTAATGCAAAGTCTCCAGTGCGTCACATGGATTTTTACCCAAGTCGTGATGATGCGATTATTGTTTCTGCGGGTGATACCATGTCTGCTTTAGAGATAGATGTCAGACTTCCTCAGAATATTTTTACTTTATATAAAGGGAAAAAACCAGACTTTAGAATAAGTGGCAACAAAGTGTATGTAAAAGACGGCGACTTTGTTGGACAAATATCAGAAATCTAATCGTCAATATGATTATCCAAAAAATAGCTTAAAAACCACCATTTTACAACACAAAAATATTATTTTGTGTTGTGGAGAAAGGCTTGGTTTTTAGGGAGTTTTTTGGTAAAATAAACAAACAAAATATGGCAAAAGAAGAGAAAAAACCAGAGAAGAAAGGAGGCTATAATGCTGAGTCCATTTCAGTCCTAGAAGGCTTGGAGCCAGTGCGAAAACGTCCGGGAATGTATATCGGTACGACTGGTCCAGACGGTTTTCATCATCTGGTTACGGAAATTTTTGACAACTCTCGCGACGAGGCGATGGGTGGTTTTGCCAACAACATTGAAATCGTGCTTCTTTCGGAAAATCGCGTACGTGTCGTGGACAACGGACGAGGAATTCCTGTAGATATTCACAAACAAACAAAAGTTTCTGCGCTTGAAACTATTATGACAACGCTCCACGCTGGAGGAAAATTTGGTGGTGACGGCTACAAAGTATCTGGAGGTCTTCACGGTGTGGGCGCATCTGTGGTGAATGCTCTTTCTATTTATGTAAAAGCAGAGATTCACAAAGACGGCGGATATTATATGCAGGAGTATAAGCAGGGAAAGAAAAAAGCGGCGGTCAAAAAACTCGGCACGTCAAAACTAAGTGGAACGATTATTACTTTTGAACCAGATGAGGAGATTTTTGGAAAACAAACTTTTGAATTTGCTCGTATTGTGAGTCATATGCGTCAACAAGCGTATCTTGTAAAAGGACTCCGTGTTTCTGTGATTGACGCACGAGCTGTCACAAAAGAAATCCCAGAAGGCACTTTTTATTTTGCTGACCTCGGGCTAGACGCGTCTTCTCAAACTTTTTATTTTGAGGGGGGAATTCTTTCAATGGTGAAGTTTTACAATCAAACCTTAAAACCGATTCACAAAAATATTTTCTACATAGAAAAGCCGACCAATGAATACGAGTCCGTAGAAGTTTCACTCCAATATGTAGATGACATCACAAGCAGAATCCTCGCTTTTGCCAACAATATTTACACATCCGAAGGAGGTACGCATCTCACTGGATTTAAAACCGCGCTTACTCGTACGCTAAACGCCTACGCGCGAAAAAATAATATCGTAAAAGATAATGACGACAATTTTACCGGCGAAGACGTACTTGAAGGGCTCACAGCTGTCGTTTCTATAAAGCTTCGTGAGATTCAATTTGAAGGTCAGACAAAATCAAAACTCGGTACTGTGGAGGCGCGCGGAGCGGTGGAAACCGTATTTAGTGAAGGGTTTAATTATTTCCTAGAGGAAAACCCTGACGACGCGCGTTCTATAATAAATAAGGTACTTCTTGCGGTAAAGGCTAGAAAGGCTGCAAAAGCGGCTAAAGACAGCGTTTTACGCAAAGGAGCGCTTGAGGGAATGACCCTGCCGGGCAAGCTCGCCGACTGTCAGAGCAAGGACGCCTCAGAGTCTGAGATTTTCATTGTAGAGGGGGATTCTGCGGGAGGTACTGCCAAGAGCGGTCGCGATAGGCGCATTCAAGCCGTCTTGCCTTTGCGAGGGAAAATTTTGAATATTGAACGTGCGCGTTTAGATAGAATGCTTGAGTCAGAGCAAATTAAAAATCTTGTGGTGGCGATGGGTACTGCTATTGGTGACACTTTTGATATCACAAAACTTCGTTATCATAAAATTATTTTAGCGACTGATGCCGACGTGGACGGTGCGCACATTCGTACACTTATTTTAACTCTTCTTTATAGATTCTTTAGGCCTCTTATTGATGGCGGTTTTGTGTATATTGCTCAGCCACCACTTTATAAAATTAAAAGAGGAAAAGAAATTTTTTACGCATTTACTGATGAAGAGAAAAATCAAAAGCTCGGAAAAGATGTTTTACCTGAAGATATGATGGAAGAGGCGGTCGGCGAGGAAGTGGCTGACAACGTAGAAGGTGAGCCAGAGAAAAGTAAAAAACCAAAACGTGACAAGATTTCAATTCAGCGTTACAAAGGTCTCGGAGAAATGAACTCCGAGGAACTTTGGGAAACAACGATGGATCCAAACAAAAGAATTTTGAAACAGGTGCATGTGGCCGACGGCGCAGCGGCGGACAAAGTGTTTGAAATTTTGATGGGTACTGATGTGCCTGCGAGAAAATCTTTTATTCAGTCAAATGCAAAGAAGGCGACTATTGATATATAACGAGCACAAAAGTAAATAGTCTTAAAAAGGGTACGGATTTTTTAAGCTTAAAAAATCCTGGAACGCTCGCGCCGACGCGCTCGCGACCCTCTTTTTAAGACTGTTTACTTTTGTGCTCAATTTTATGTCTTTACGAAAGACCCGTTTTACATTACAATGCGATATATTGCGTCGGTCGTATAGCGGCAATTACACGAGACTGTAAATCTCGCGACCATTGGTCTCCGGGGGTTCGAGTCCCTCCCGACGCACCA
>SICJ01000022.1 GCA_009691505.1 Candidatus Parcubacteria bacterium
TGATATCACTATCATCTTTTAAATATCTAAGTAAGACCGCATCTTTTTTTACAAATACTGCTTCAGTTACTTTTGGTATGGTTGTATTTGAAATTCTTTCCACGGTATTTTTGTCTGTTTTTGATTCATATACATTACCTGTACTTTTTTCCAGAAATCGCACAAAAGTACTGCTCGCTACTGTAAATATTTCTGATCCAGAAACTGGTAATGAATATATTTGTCGTAGTCTAGGTGGTGCAGTGTTTGTGTCTGGCAACACAGGATTTTGGTTCGGGTTTGTTTTCACGATGTCTGTTTCTGGAGTCGCGGCAGAACCTTTTCCAAAAGGGAAAAAACCACGAATACTTGTCGTAATGTCGCTTAGCGTGTTTGTCTTATTGTCCCGTGTAAAATATAAAAATAGAAAAATACCGACAACGATAACAAGTATTATTCCTATAATGATTGTGATTTTGTTTAACATAAATTATGGATTTTGTAGTACTGGTGGTGCAGATACTTGCGGTGGAGGTGGCGGTAACCCAGCATTTATTTTTAAAAGATTTGGATTTATGGTTTGTAAAAGAAGATATGACAAGACAGCTAAAAGTAACCCCCCTACCGCTTGTTTAATTTTTTCTTTCCCATCTAGCTTGCCATAAATAGCATCTGTGGACATATATTGGATACCACCTATCACTATCATAATAACAGCAAGCACACCCGCAACCCCAATAAGAAGCTCAAACATCCCAAGGAGATACAGATTTATGTTGGTTGTTTCTCCGCTGGTTGTGTGTGGCAATGGACTAAGTGGAGTGTATTCAAAAGCTTCGTCGGCCATTACTCTCGGTGTAACATTTTTTGCTACAAAAAACACCGAAAACAAAATAGTAGAAAGTATTGTCGCAAATACTATTTTTTTGGTAAGGTTTTTTGTCATATTGTTTGTGTTGAGTCTGCGTTGTCGGCATTAAAATGTATTCTTGTAGAAAATTCTGCGTATTGTAGCGTATCATCTGTTTTTTGGACACCTATTCCCACAGACGCTTCGCCACCCACCTGTCCGTCTGGTATTCTAAGCACAAGTGAATAAGGGTTTGTTTGATTTGGTATGGTTCGTCCATTCATTTTCCACTTATACGCAAGGAGTGCGTTGTCTCTTTTGTTTGTGTTAAAAAAATATGGTGCAACAAAAAATGATATTTCCTTACTGTTTAAAGTAAAAGCAGAAGGTATCGCTGTATTATACAGCACTCCATATAAAGGATGGTTTTCATAAACCAATACTTGTGGCACACTACCACCCAGACTTATACTGTTTTCTGCTTTAAAATTGCCATCAGTAGAAGTTACCACCACACTTATATTCACTGGTTTCGCAAGCACCCAGCCACCAGTAGGCAAGACATTTTTTCCGTAACCAGAATTTTTTCCTAAAGCACTTCCATTCACACTCCACTTATATACGAGAGTTTTTGGATCTAATGTGGCGCCAGATGAGGTTACAAAAGAAGGTATTGCTATTACTTGTGCACGACTTTGGTATGTATATAAAGCCCTTCCCTTGTAAAATGGCGGAGTGTAGTTGTTGGTTTGCCACATAAGACCCAGTTTTGTAGGCCTTATGGTGATTTCTTTTGAAGAGCTACCCGTAGAAATCTTAATTTTAGAAACACTACCTAAACCCTTTGTAATAAATTCAAAATTTTTTAATCCACCCCCCTTTTTTTGCACGACACCATTTAGAAACCATGTAATATCGAGTGAATCTAAATCTTTGGAATAGTCTTCAATACTTATACCCACAAGCTCATTTGGTCCGGGGTTTTCTGGTCTTATAAAAAACTGTGTGTTGTCCTGAACTTGTGGCATTGGAGATTGTGCGTGCAATACGGAAAAAAAAGAAAAAAACACAAACACGGTAGCGAGAGTTATTTTTTTGTAATTATTAAACATATGAGTAAATATCACCACATAATTTTAGCACGTCACACCATTTCTTCAAGGAATAAACTAGGTCACTACCCCTTCGTTTAATTCAGCCCGTCTTTCTTTTGGTGTTTTCCCCCCCTCTTTCATAAGATCAGTAAAACCCCTAGGATTTGGAGATAATTTACCTAAATTATTTGCGAACCCTTTTGAGTTTTTAGTAAATTCTCCAAAATTGGAAACAGGGTTTGGATTACCCACGGCGAGGTGGGCATTAATCGCCACACTAAATCCAGTCTTTCTCTGTATTATTTCTTCTAGCCACACAGTTGAAATAGTCAGCACCATTCCAACAGTCCACCAAGGGAGGGCGACGTTTATCGGTATGAGTTCTAGCCCAAGAGACCCAAAAAAACTTATTGCACGTTTTGTACTAACAAAGCTGACATTTAAAAACTTTAACCATATATAAAATAAAAGTACCGCGATGAGACTTAAGGTCTCGTTTATTATAAAAGCAAACACAACACCTATTACAGTAAGATCTAACCACTCCACCAAAAACTGTATACAATCTACAAGAAGTGCCACACTTACGAGCAGTACGGCCATTATGCTTGATATTTTTGTCATAGATTTATTTAACTTTCCGCTCCACTTTCCAAATTCCTCTTTGCCTTTTGGATAGAAAGGACCTGAGATGGGTCTGAAGTGATGATTTGATCCTCGGTGTATGATGCGATTATTTTAATCGCAACGTGTTTTAATCCTGCAAAAAATATTCCTTCACCGACAGAAGATTCCAAAAGCAAATATTTTTCTTCGTCTGTGAGGTTGAATGTCGTCTGGAGCTTGTCTATAGATGTCGGTGATTGTTTTAGCAAAACCTGAATAGAAGAGTTGGTAATGATAGGCATACCGTAGGGAGATTTTAGGAAATCGTCCACGTCTTGCGTGATTGTTGCGAGTCCAAGATAATATTTTCGTCCACGTTTTGCCAAGCTGAGTAAAAAAGAGGCGGTGTCTTCTGATTTCATCATCCACCACGCCTCATCTATCACAAGTAGGCGTTTCTTTAACTCTTTACGGATAGCACTCCATATATAGTGCATCACGATATACATAGCGACAGGTTTTAGCTCGTCTTCCATATCTCGTAGAGAAAAGACGATGAACTTTTTGTTGATGTCTATGTTTGTCGGGCGATTTATAAAACCAGCCCAAGTGCCTTTTGTGTATTTTGAAAGTCTTTGTGCAAGCGATTCCCCACCTTCCATACCAGTAAGCACCAGCTCAAAGTCGGACATCAGTGGCGGATCTACGTTTGCAAAATCAGACTCGGCGGTGATATCTTTTAGAGCATAAGTTTCAGTGATTGCTCGGTCTATCACCGCGTCTTCTTCCGCAGAAATACCCCCGAGCATTAGTCGGAAAAGCCCCACTAGATTTATTATCGTGCTTCGTAGAATACTTGCTGAAGACTCGTCTTCTCCAGGTAAAGGCAAGTCAAAAGGATTGATATGATGCTCTGAGTTTAGAGAAATTTTGAAATATCTTCCACCCACGGCTTCAGCCATATATTCATATTCACGCTCAGGATCTATCACAAGCACCTCTGTTTCAAACATCAGCGTTCTCAAAATCTCTAGCTTGGTCGCGTAAGATTTTCCACTACCAGATTTCGCAAAAGTGATTGAATTGTAGTTTTCAAGCGAGAATCTATCAAAAAGCACGAGGCTGGAGTTGTGTCTATTTATACCATATAAAATTCCTCTATCTGAAGTGAGATCAAATGAAATAAATGGAAACAGACTTGAAAGCGGAGAAGAGTTTAGCTTTGAGTGGACGTTTAGAATATCTGTGCCGATAGGCAAAACACTTTTGTAACCTTGTTCTTGTTGGAAAAGCGCAGGCTTTACATACACCAGCTTTGCTTCAAGTATTGATTTTATTTCAGACTCTATTTTATCCAGCTCGGCTGTACTTTCGCCGTAAATAGAGATATAAAGGCCGACGTCAAAAAGTTTTTCTTGAGCTTGTTGAAGGTTGTCGCGTAGTCCTTCTAGGTCTTGATATGCAGTATCAAGCATAGGATCTCGCACCATGCCTTTTTCTTCACGCTCATGAATCTGACTCTGTACTTCCGCCACTTTTTTCTGAAACTGACGCAACACCTTTACTGTGTCTATTGGGTGAATAAAAATTGATACATCAAAAACGCGGTCTAGGTTGATAATCGGTGCAAACCAGCTTTCGCCGAGAAAACGTGGGTATGAGATCACAAAAAACGTACGCGCTATTTTATCACCAAGACTAAGCTCACGCGGAGCAATTTTCAAAGCACTCGGCGCAATGATATCTTTTAGCTCAAGTGCTTGCGCCTTGTATATTTCTTGCGGAAGAAGGCCCATCGCTTCTTCCTTTTTATCTTTATTAAATAATTTACTAATGAAGCTCATATTTTTGTTATGTTTTTATGAAAGTTGTATCGGCTTTTCTGCGTCGCCCGGATTAAATATTTTGTAAAATAATTCTACGATTTCTTCTGTGCCGAGCGGGACGATTCTTACGCCCGTGCGCACAAGCCCCTGCTCCACCACGGAAAGTCTCTGCTCCAGCTGTGTTCTGTGCTCCTCAAAAACTTCTTGTGTGCTTATTTTTTTATCTTCCACACTTTTCTTTTTTCCAAAAAGACCAAAGATAGTATTTTTCCCTTGAAGTGTAGCTGGAGAATAGGGCACGACTACAAAAAAGTGCTTGGTCATAATGTTGCTATTTTCTGTAAAGTTTTTTATAAATCCAATATATTCTTGCACCTGTATTTTCATCAGATCATTTACCTGTTTTTTTTCTCGTCCTTCCAGTAGAGCTATATACGGACGTATATCAAGTCTGCGTGATTGAATAAATATTTGCACAGAAAAATCTAAAGAGTTTAAAAAATCTTGAAACTGATAAAGGGTTGCTTCGCGTTCATCATTTGATTTCAAAGAAAAATTTATAGAAGAAGCCAAAAGAACCGCACGGAGTGAACCGTCTTTTAGTGTTATTATTCCATCTTTTATATCAGAGATTGGAACAAATTCTTGAGTGGCTCTTGCGTTGATTGCCATATTAGAGAATTATATCCTATTTTCTTATCTATTTGTATCACTCCTTGTGATTGGGTTTTGATTTTCTGCTACACCAAGACTCCATGTGAGGTCTTTTAGCTTGCTTTCCCCTAGTTTTGGTAGAAAAGAAGACGACAATTCTTTTGGTAACAAGTCAGGGGTCAGTTTTTTTTGTTCGTGTTTCCAAATGTAGAGTTTGCTTGTCGTTGTATATTTGAAAAAAGCTTCCACTATATATATGAAAGGTTTATTGTTTATTTTATAAAAAGCGAGTGCCGCACCAAAACCCACGACAGGAAGCATTAGAAAATATGCGACAGCTTTTATGGGTATCAAAAAATACAAAATAGCACAAGCTCCTGCACTACCCGCCACATATAGAAACTGCTTAAATGTAAACGGACCAAAAATTTTGTCCTCTACGTCTATAAATTGTGGAACTTGAAATCGCATTTTAGTTTTTTGATTTTATTAAACCGACTCTCTATATGGATCTGCACCAGTGTATTTTTGTGGCGGAATCTTTGTCATATCTATGTGTGCCTCTTGCCTAGAAATTTTTACCATTCCGCTGAGCTTTTCGTCTACTATTGTATTCATTTGCGCGTGTGCTTCTATGAGAGCTGGGTGTTCTATTTC
>SICJ01000023.1 GCA_009691505.1 Candidatus Parcubacteria bacterium
TAAAAAATCGCCCCGCTATCATTTATACATTGTGCAAAACCATCTAGCTTGTCGGGCTTTGATGGAGCGAGAGCTAAAAACACTGCCAAACCAATAAGTATAACGATAGCAACAATAGTAATAATTTTTCCTTTCATATAAGGGAATTATATCATATGGACTTTTTTTTGTGTATTTTATATACCAAAAAAATAAAAACTGCTAAAATGATGAGGACAAAGATAGCATTTTCTATGTGAGAGATAACATCTGCATATTTATAATAAAAAGCACCCATTTGCCAACCAATAACGGCTAAAATCGTTGATCTTATACAGGTTCCTAAAAAAGTATAAATAAAATATTTTTTCAGATCAAAGCGTATGAGGCCGTAAAAAGCGGAAATCGCCACACTTGGTATTATGGGAATTGTCCTAAGTAAAAAAAGCGTCAGTTCGTCGGTTTTTTTATTATCAAAATTTTTCTGTAATTTTTCTATATCATTCCAAAAAAGACCTAGCCATTTCCCCCACTTTATCAAAATCGGTTTTCCAAAAATGTGCGCCAAGGTGTAGACAAAAAGCGAGCCGATAGTAACACCAAGAGACGCTGGTAAAACAACAATGAAGAAAAGTGTGGCTATAAACGAGAGCGAAAAAGCACCTTTTAGAAAAAGGAAGCCAGATAAAGAGAGGACGAGCGCCGATGGAATAGGCGCTATTATCTCTTCTAAAAAAGAAGCACAAAAAACTCCCCACGCGCCAAGTGGTAGCAAAACGCTTTGGATAAATTGGAGAGTTGTTTCAATCATATTTGGTGCATGCTCGCACGGACTTCTACGCTCGCACGGGCGTCCGCACTCACACTATTTCCCATGACACTGTTTATATTTTTTTCCACTTCCACAAGGGCAAGGGTCGTTGCGACCGACTTTTTCGCCGTCGGCGCCTTTTGGGGCGGTGCGCGCAGCTGCACCGCTAGCTACTTTTTCTCCCCCATCGCTTGCACCTATTATAGACGCTTGCGTATGAATCTCTTTTAAATTTTTCGGCTCACTAAAAACCATATCACTAGAGATGTTTGGCAACACTTTTACTATTTCACTCTCAATAGTAAACTCCATTTCCTTGAAAAGTCTCAAACCTTCACGTTTGTATTCCACAAGCGGATCACGCTGACCATAAGCACGCAAATTCACACTTGAACGCATATAATCCATCATCTCCAAATGTTCAACCCAAAACATGTCTATGGCTTGTAGTACTAATCGTCGCACAGCAAGAGCAAAAGCATCGTCAGAGATAATGTTTTTCACTTCTATTCCTTCCGCCAAACTTGTCACATATTCTGCAAGCTCTTCTTTTGTGCTAAATAAAATCTTGCGACGGCGAGTATATATTATTTTTCGCTGGTAGTTGAGCACATCATCAAATTCAAGCACGTGTTTTCTGGTGTCAAAATTGAAACCCTCTATTTTTGTTTGTGCGGTTTCAAGTGAGCGAGTGATGAGCCTATTTTCTATCGGCTCATCTTCAGCTATACCGAGTCTGCCCATCATTTTTTTAATGGTATCTGAAGCAAAAATTCTCATAAGCGAGTCTTCCAGGGAAACAAAAAATTGCGTTTCCCCCGGATCGCCTTGTCGTGCTGTGCGTCCTCGGAGCTGATTGTCTATACGTCGCGCGTCGTGACGTTCAGTACCCAGCACAAAAAGTCCGCCAAGAGCTTTCACTTCTTCGTATTTTTCTAACGCCGTAGGATTGCCTCCGAGTTTAATATCCACTCCACGACCCGCCATATTTGTCGCAATAGTCACAGCACCTTTTTTACCTGCTTGTGAAATAATCTCACCTTCCTTTTCATGATTTTTTGCATTCAAAAGTTGGTGCGGAATTCCTTCTTGACTTAAAAAAGCAGAAAGCAATTCATTTTTTTCAATAGAAACAGTACCGACGAGCACTGGTCGCCCTAAAGCATAAAGTTCTTTTACTTTTTTTGCCACCGCTTTAAATTTTCCTTGCTCTGTTTGAAAAATAAAATCATTTAAATCTTTTCTTTGTGGAGCTTTGTGTGTTGGTACAGAAAGTACAGTGAGTCCGTACACTTTATAAAACTCCTCAGACGAGGTCATCGCCGTACCTGTCATACCAGATAGCTTTTTATATAGTCTAAAATAGTTTTGAAAAGTGATGGACGCAAAGGTGCGAGATTCTTTTTGAATATTTACACCCTCTTTTGCTTCCACTGCTTGATGAAGACCTTCAGACCATCTACGTCCAGGCTGAAGTCTGCCAGTAAACTCGTCTACGATAATCACCTCACCATCTTTTACTACGTATGACTTGTCGCGTGTAAAAAGTGCTTTCGCTTTTACTGCAGTTTCCAAATGATGCACATATTTAATTCCCTTTTCTGTATAAATATTTTCACCACCGAGAAGTTTTTCGGCGAAATTGATACCCTCGTCGGTTAAAGTGATAGCTCGCATTTTTTCATCCACTCCAAAATGTTTATCTTTTTCCATTTTCTCTGCAATCACAGTAAAAGTATTATATAAATCTTCAGAATCACTCGTCGGTGCAGAAATAATGAGTGGTGTGCGCGCCTCGTCTATTAAAATAGAGTCCACCTCATCTACAACTGCAAAATTGTGTTCACGTTGTCGTAGACGTGTCGGCTCGTATTCTAGATTGTCACGCAAATAATCAAAACCAAATTCATTATTTGTTCCATAAGTAATATCCGCATCATAAGCCTCTTTGCGAGTAACATTGCGCAAAAATTCGTGAACAACTTTAAATCCTCCTACCTCGTCGCGATTTTGATCAAGCTCTGTATGAAGTGGATCATATAAATATGAAGCTTCGTGGTTGAGCACTCCGACAGAAAGTCCGAGAGTGTTGTAAACTTGTCCCATCCACACACCGTCACGACTGGCGAGATAATCATTTACTGTCACGACGTGTACACCCGCAAAAGAAAGTGCATTTAAATATGCAGGAAGAGTAGCGGCAAGACTTTTACCTTCACCTGTGCGCATCTCTGCCACATTACCTTGATGAAGGATGATTCCTCCCATAAGCTGTTCGTCAAAATGTCGCTGATTGAGAGTGCGCTTTGAAGCCTCACGTACAAGAGCAAAAGCTTCTGGTAAAAGCATATCCAAAGTCTCGCCTTTTGCGTTGCGTTCCTTAAACTCAGTTGTCTTAGCTTTTATCTCATCTAGAGAGAGTTTTTCATAAATAGGCTCAAAAGAGTTGATTTTATCAACTATTGGACGGAGCGTTTTAATGGCTTTCTCACTTTGTGAGCCAATGATTTTATCAATTAAAAACATATCTGTGCGGGTATTGTAGCATATTTGGTGGGTAAAATAAAAACAAAAAAATAAAGAGTGAAACACTCTTTATTTTTTTGTTTACTTTCCCCTTCGGTCAGAAAGCTAAGACTATTTTCGTCGCTTAGAAGTTTTTGACTTCTTTGCTTTTTTTACAGTCTTTCCTTTCTTCGCTGGAGATTTTCGTTTTTTTGCTGCCATGATATTTTATTTAAAAAAAATTTCTAAAGTTACTTTGTGCAACGACCTTTTTTCAATGCCAAAGATTACACTTCAATTATCATACATATAGATTTCAAATACAATTTTTTTTTGCGACAATGTGGGGATAACAATTGTGCGAATTAAAAATAAAAAAACAGAAAAATTAAAAACCTAGCATCACTACTTCTTCTGTGAGATCAATTCCAGTATTTTTTTTCACACACTCTTTCATTTCGCTCGCGAGATTTATTATCTCTTTTGATGTTCCTCCGCCAAAATTTACAAGCACGAGAGATTGATTTTGATAAACGCCTACACCTCCCACGCGATGACCCTTAAATTTACAGATGTTATCTAAAATCCACGCGGTGGAGATTTTTCTCTGGCCCTCACCCGCATCAAACGAAACAACCAAAGGAAATTTTTCTTTCAGCGAAAGAAAAATTTCCTGCGAAACCACAGGGTTCTTAAAAAAAGACCCCGCTGTCCCATACACATTTAGATCTGGAAGTTTTGCACGGCGTATTTCAAGCACAGCATTTCTTACATCTCTTACAGATGGCTGTGCGATGTTATTTTTCGCAAAAAAAGCAGATACATCTTTATATGAAATGTTTGGCTTGGCGTTTTTTTGGAGAACACAACAAACCCTCACAACAATATATTTTTTACCTTCTCCTGTTTTAAAAACACTATCTCTGTATCCAAAAGCACAGTCCTCTACTCGCAATATTTTTGTAGTCATTTTAGTGGTATCAAAAACCTCCACAAAAGAAAGTGTGTCTTTTATTTCACTTCCATAAGCGCCGATATTTTGCACTGGTGCGGCACCGACCGTCCCAGGAATTCCTGAAAGGTTTTCAAAACCAGCCAAGTCGCGTGCGACAGAAAGAGCTACTACATCATCCCAATTTTCACCAGCACCCATCAAAACCTCCACACTTGAATCCGAAACATTTTTCCACTCAATTCCCACAATATTTATTTTTATCACAACTCCAAAAAAACCATCGTCAGACACTAAAAGGTTGGACCCTCCTCCGAGCACAAAAAAAGGCAGACTCTTTTCCTGCACAAATAAAACAGCCTCTTTTAGTTGTTCTGCAGATTCTACAGAAATGAAATATTTTGCATTACCACCTATCCGAAAAGTAGTATACTGCGAAAGTAGAACTTCCAGAGATAAGTTTTTCATTTTTTAAAGATTGTGCCCAGTCGCGGTCGGCGGTGCAAACTCCAAAACAAATGTCTATGTGAGTGCTACCGCCGACCACGACCAAACACAAAATGTACTTTTATTATATATGACTCTATAAAAACGCAAAACCCCACACGAGGTGGGGCATTACGCAGACATTCGTTTGTTTTGAAGTAAGCTTGCGCTCACAAGATATAGGATAGCAGAGTGGAACGAAAAGTCAATGGGCAGGTAGGAAAATTTTAATCTAACTACAAAGTATCTGAACAGAGTTCTGATAATTTCCACTAGGATCAGCTTTAGAAAAAGCCGTTTGTAAACTTTTACCTGAACCAAGCGAAGAAAATAAAACGGAGGTCTGCGGTTCTGTAAATTTCAATTTAATTAAAGTATTAACCAATGTCGTGTAAGCATAATCTAGAGAAAAAGTTTTATTACAAGTAGAAGAAAGCAATTTACTTATATCTTCATTATCAATATTATTTTTTTTAAGTATTGGATCTAAAAATGCTGAGGTTACTTTAAATTTATCTATTTGTGGGTCGCCAGAATCTAGTGACAATACATCTGAATTTAGAGCGGGAGCCTCCAAACTCATTTTCTTTACTTCTGGGTTACAAAGGATTTCTGAAGCTTGTTTTGCTTTGTCCAAACCGATTTCTTTGGTTATATATATTTTAGCTTCAACACTTCCCATAGATGCTTTTGCAACATCGGAAAGTATTTTTGTGAGCGTAGTCTGTTCAATTATTCCTTGCGAAACTATGGCGTTAAGGTTTCCATACAAAGCTTCTTTTGATATTTTTTTGCCACAGACAGAGAGAGCAAAAGCAGAAATATCGTCAAGGTCTATATTACTAAGATTAAGTGCGGTAGTTACTATTTTAGACGTACTTGCATATTGTGCTTGAAAATTAGCTCCGTAATCTTT
>SICJ01000006.1 GCA_009691505.1 Candidatus Parcubacteria bacterium
CGCTTTATCTTCTAATTAAATAATTTCAACACTGAAAAACCATGAACCGCGACTACCCACTAGATAAAGTTAGAAATTTTGGAATTATTGCGCACATTGACGCGGGAAAAACTACAACATCAGAACGTGTTTTATATTACACAGGAGAAAGTCACAAGATCGGTGAAGTGCACGAGGGCAACACGACGACCGACTGGATGGAACAGGAACGAGAACGCGGAATCACTATTACTGCGGCGGCTATTACTTGTTTTTGGAATCCTACATATGAGCCAAAAAATCCTGCGACAATGTATCGTTTCAATATTATTGATACACCAGGACACATTGATTTTACGGCTGAAGTAAAGCGTTCTTTGCGCGTTTTGGACGGCGCGGTTGTGGTTTTTGACGGAGTTGCCGGAGTAGAGCCTCAATCTGAAACCAACTGGCGATATGCTGACGATGGAAAAGTGCCTCGCGTGTGTTTTATAAATAAACTAGACCGAATGGGTGCGAGTTTTGAGCGTTCATATAAATCTATTTTGGATAGACTAAATAAAAACGCAGTGCGAATGCAGATTCCGATGGGTCTTGAAGAAAATTTTGAAGGCGTTATTGATTTGCTAAAAATGAAGGCCTACTATTTTGAGGGAACTATGGGTAGTGTGATTCGTGAAGCAGAAATTCCTACGCAATATCTAGAAGAAGCAAAAAAATTCCGCGCAGAGCTTATAGAAAAAATCGTAGAACAAGACGACGCGCAAATGAGCATGTATCTTGAAGGAAAAGAGCCACCGATGGCGGACTTAAAAGCGACTTTACGAAAAGCAACCATCGCTGTAAAAATTATTCCTGTATTTGCTGGTTCTGCATTAAAAAATAAAGGCGTTCAGCTTGTACTAGACGGTGTTGTAGAATATCTTCCATCACCTTTAGATGTGCCTCCTGTTACAGGTCTTGACCCAAAAACTGGCAACACCATAGAGAGAAAAGCTTCTGATGAAGAGCCTTTTGCGGCGCTTGCATTTAAATTACAAAATGACCCATTCGTAGGACAGCTAACATTTTTCCGTGTGTATTCTGGAACGATAGAAGCGGGAACATATATTTATAATGGAACGACTGGAGAAAAAGAAAGACTTGGTCGTATCGTACGACTTCAAGCAGACAAACGTGAAGAAGTGAAAAAAGTTTTTGCGGGAGAAATCGCCGCCGCTGTGGGTCTGAAAACCGCGCGCACATCTCACACTTTTTGTGATGAAAATAATCCGATTATTCTTGACCCGATTAAATTTGTGGATCCAGTCGTGTCTTTGCGTATAGAACCAAAAACAAAAGCCGACCAAGAAAAAATGGGTATGGCTCTAAAAAAACTTTCTGATGAAGACCCTACATTTAAAATTTCTTCAAACCCAGATACTGGCGAAACTATTATTTCAGGAATGGGAGAGCTTCACCTTGAAATTATGGTGGACAGAATGAAACGAGAATTTAGTGTGGAAGCAAATGTCGGTAAACCACAAGTGTCATACAAAGAAACAATTACTGGTACTGCCGAGGCAGAACACAAATACATAAAGCAATCTGGAGGAAAAGGACAATATGGTCACGTAAAACTAAACATAAAGCCGTTAGAAAAACTTGAAGAAGGCGCAAAAATTCCTAAAAACGTAAAGCGATACGACGATTTTGAATTCGTAAACTCTATTAAAGGAGGAGTTATTCCAATTGAATTTATTCCTGCGGTGGAAAAGGGTGTGAAAGAAGCGATGGATCGAGGAATCGTCGCTGGTTACAAACTCGTAAATATTTCTTGTGAGCTTACTTTCGGTTCTTATCATGATGTGGACTCATCTGAAATCGCATACAAAATTGCCGCATCGCAAGCTTTTCAAGAAGCAGCAAAACACGCGCGACCAGTTATTCTCGAGCCGATTATGAAACTAGAAGTGACCGTGCCAGAAAAATTCTTCGGAGACATTACAGGAAGTCTTTCTTCAAAACGTGCGACGATTGAAGGTTTTGAAGATCGTCCTGCAAATATAAAAGTAATTCGCGCGATGGTGCCTCTTTCAGAAATGTTTGGATTTACAACACAGCTCCGCTCAATGACAGAAGGACGTGGAAATGCCGGAATGGAATTTGATCACTACGAAATCGTGCCTCCGAACGTGGAGAAGACTATTGTGGAGAGCAGGAAATAAAATAAAAACAAAAGGACTTGCAAGAGTTTTTTTGTTTTTACTGTATAATTGAATTAACACTTATGGCAAAAAATACCTTAATATAGTTGGCAGTGTTGTTTTTTTTGCTATCCTAGCTTATTTAGTCTCTAGACTATATCTAGTTGAATCTTTGTTGTTTTTTAATTTTTTAATCCCGTTTTTTACAATAGTTTTGTGTCTTACGTTGTTTTTTCCTTTCAAAGAACGAAATTTTGATCCAGCTTTTCTTGGTCAAGATTATAAGAAAAAATACATATTAACTTTTTCTATATCTTTGGGGGTATTCTTTCTCAGCTTTTTAATGCCATTTGGTGCAATCGCCATGAGCGTAGTGTTGCGAATTCCATTTTTTACTTTTGCTGGTTTCGGCTACCCATTCCTTTTTGTCCAAATCATTTTCTATTTGTGCGTTTTTCTTTTATCTAGCATTCACAAGAAAAGAAAGACCGCATATTTACCATCAGCTTTTGTTTTACTTATTTTATTTGTTTTATTAAATATATATCCGCAAAAGATTTTCTCTACACGCGCGACACAGTCTCCGTTAGAGTTTTATAACAGGTATTCTATTTTTGTGCACAATCCAGACATTTGTGATGGAATAAATAGAGATGCTATTTTGAAAGATTATAAATTGATGCATATCAGTGGTTGTAGTAATTTTATAAATTATGATAGTGAAGGCACACCCCTTCCAATATACGAGAATGTTGCACCAAAAACCTTGTCAGAAGACTATAGTTTCAGTGGTTTTCGTAATGATGGAGGTTGGTATATGAAAGAGCTCGGACTTTCTCCGTCATCCCCTTATTTTTCATCCTGTAATTTAATATTGGATCTAATAAAAGAGGAGGCTATTAATACTTGTAAAATAAACGCAGGAAGCTTGAATGTTCAAACTTCAAAAAATGAATTCTCAAAATGTGCGGATTTTACCAATCAAAAAGAGAAACATTCTTGTTACTCAACAGTTTATTATGAAGAATATTCTCAAAAATATCAAAAACCAAAAGAACCAGCGTTATGCTCTTCTATACAAGACGAAGAAATACAAAATGCGTGTTATACAGATGTGGCCGTTGAAAACAAGAATATTTCTATTTGCGACGACATCAGTAAAGTTTCTGCAAAGAAAGAGTGTAGGAGTTCCTTACAAGAATTAACAAATACAGGGGAATAGAATCAGTTTTTAGACCCCGAACATTATGATGATCCTGACAGTGAATTGATTACATATTTCATAACCCCAAGTTTTGTTGATTCTAATGGAACCAAGTATGATCCTGGATTGAGGGTTACCTGTAATCCGTAATCGATTGATAGTTTTATTGCTTATAATTCAAACGTTTTGTCTAAAGAAAAGATAAAGTTTTACTCCAAACATGGAGAAGACTATTGTGGAGAGTGGGAAGTAGGTGTTAGTATAAGTTTGTATGAAAAAAGAATCTCCTTATCCATTGGCTTTTTTAACCGCAGTTTTTTTGGCGTTTCTAATCCACAATCTCGTAGATGTTATTACGGGAGATTTCTTAGAAGGGTTTTTACCCACCAGCAGGCCAATCTAGTATTATATGTGGCTTTGTTCCTTGGAGCAGGTTTCATTTTTCTCGCTTTTCGTGATGGTTATATCGAACGCGATAGAGAATTGCTTGCTTGTTGGTTGATAATTTTAAATACGGTCATATTTTTTTCTGATTCTTTCTTTTTTGTTTTCGGATCTATTTTTGCAATGTTATTTGGATATTTTTTGGGAATGTTCTGGGGAGGCCTCATAGCCTGCGTTATAGTTTTTCTTCCCACGATTATCGGTGTTATATTATTTGCTAAAAATTTTAATCCAAAAAACTTTACTTTTAAGGACAGGAACACAGCTATCCTTTCTGTCGTAGTTTTTCTTTTGGCTAGTTATTTCTTTTCTTAAAATCCCAACCTTTCTTTCGGTTTTTCCTCCTCAGCGATAAGTTGGTGAATGGTTTTGAAGATGAGCTCAAACTGACCGTCATACTTTTTCTCAAATAAACAAAACACCCGACAGCATTGCAATACCTTGTTCGGTAAAGGCGGCAATAGGCCTTCTTCTGCCATAATTTGAAATCACAAATTGTGATTTCAAATTTGCCTCCTCTGCTTTGTTTAGTGTAAAAACAAAATCAGCAGGAAATCTTTCCCTATTTCTTTTCACGGCCTGGTTTAAAGCACCTGTTGTTACTTGATAAAGCTCTGCCAAATCAAAGTCAAACATCACTTTTTCTTCTCGCAACACGTATATCTTGTTTTTAACCTCATCGCCAACTGCCACCAAACCCAATGCTTTTTTGTTATTTTTATTCATATCTACAAGGGAAGCACAAAACATATCAAATACTTATAAAGAAAGGTTAAAGTCCTTGTCCCTCAAGGTCATAAATTGTGACCTTGAAGCCCAGCCATACTGACCCTCCATTTGCTTGACTATTGCACACCGTTTGCTAATATGAGCGTTATCGCTTTTTGCGCCGTTTTTGTTTAGTATTTTGCGCAATCTCGTGCGATTGGTAGTGCGATTTGTGCGACCGTGCCTTTGTGCGACCGTGCCTTTGTGCGATTTTTTTATTAAAAATTAATTATAAATATTATGGCAGAAGTAATGTTTGATCGATCAAAACCCCATGTAAACGTAGGTACTATTGGACACGTTGATCATGGAAAGACAACACTCACCGCAGCTATCCTTTCAGTGCTCGCACGACAGGGTAATGGCTACAGTGCAAAAGTAGTGGGAATAGACGGCATTGATAAAGCTCCTGAAGAAAAGGCGCGTGGAATTACTATTGCACTTTCTCACAACGAATACGAAACTCCTACTCGTCATTACGCTCACATTGATGCTCCAGGACATGCCGACTACATCAAAAACATGATTACTGGTGCTGCTCAAATGGACGGCGCTATTATCGTCGTAGCTGCGACAGACGGCGTTATGCCACAAACTCGTGAGCACGTTCTCCTGGCTCATCAAATTGGTGTACCACAAATCGTTGTTTTCCTAAACAAATGCGATATGGTGCCTGATAAAGAACTCATTGACCTCGTGGAAGAAGAAGTGCGAGAACTCCTTACAAAAAATGGTTACGACGGCGCAAATGTTCCTATCATCCGAGGTTCTGGTCTAAAAGCTCTTGAATCAAAAGACAACGAAGACCCTTACGCAAAAGGAATTCTTGAACTTGCAAATGTTTTAGATACTTATATCCCAATCCCAGAACGAAATCTAGAAAAACCTTTTCTTATGCCAGTGGAAGACATCTTCTCTATTGAAGGTCGTGGAACAGTGGTCACAGGACGTATTGAAAGAGGACGAATCAAAGTAGGTGAAGAAGTTGAAGTTATCGGTCTAAAAGCTGCCGCAAAAACAGTGGTGACTGGTATTGAAATGTTCAACAAATCTCTACAAGAAGGTATGGCTGGAGACAATGCTGGTATTCTCGTGCGAGGTCTTAAAAAAGAAGACATTTCTCGAGGACAAGTGCTCGCAAAGCCGGGATCAGTGACTCCACACTCAGAATTTGAAGCAGAGGTTTACATTCTAAAGAAAGAAGAAGGTGGACGACACACTCCATTTTTCTCTGGATATAAGCCACAGTTTTACATCCGAACAACAGACGTTACAGGAGATGTGACTCTAAAAGAAGGAGTAGAAATGGTTATGCCTGGAGACACAGTGACTTTCAAAGTAAAGCTCGTTGCTCCAATTGCTCTTGAAGAAAAACAAAATTTTGCTATTAGAGAAGGAGGCAAAACTGTGGGCGCGGGAGTTGTTACAAAAATCGTTGCGTAATTAAATCGCATATGGCAAAAGCATCAGCAACAAAAAAAGCTCCGAAAGTAAAAAAAGTAAAAGCAGAAAAAGGAGATGTAGTACAAAAGCTGCGTATTCGTGTTCAAGCTTATGAATACAAAGTATTAGACCTTTCTGTAAAGCAGATTATTGATACAGCTATCAGATATGATGCAAAAGTACTCGGTCCTATTCCTCTTCCTACTGAAATAAAAAAATACACTGTCAATCGCGCGGCATTCGTTTACAAAAACTCGCGAGAGCAGTTTGAAATAAGAATTCACAAGAGACTCATTGATATTTTAAACCCAAGTCCAAAGATTATAGAATCTTTGACCAACTTGAGTCTACCGTCTGGCGTAAACATTGACGTAAAGATTATGTAATGTAATATGGGGCTTCAATGGGCAGGTGAAAGCCTGCCTTAAGTCTTAATATATATGAAATTCATTCTCGGCAAAAAAGTAAATATGTCACAAATCTTCAACGCTAAAGGCGAGGTTGTTCCTGTGACTGTACTTGATGCTGGACCAGTCGTGGTCACTCAGATAAAAGACGCCCAAAAAGATGGCTACAAGGCTGTGCAGGTTGGCTTTGGTGCTCGGAAAGAAAAGAACATAAACAAAGCTCAAAAAGGCCACTTCAAGACTCTAGGTAATTTTGCTCATGTAAAAGAATTTCGCACAAAGACTGAAGAAATCACTCTAAAAGTCGGCGACAAAATTGACGCAAGTGCTTTTTCTATCGGCGACAAAATAGTAGTTTCTTCTATTTCAAAAGGAAAAGGTTTTCAAGGTGTTGTAAAGCGTCACGGTTTTGCTGGAGGACCGCGAAGTCACGGACAAAAACATTCTGAAAGAGAGCCGGGCTCTATTGGAGGCGGTCTGCGAAATAAAGTGCCAAAAAATATGCGTATGGCGGGCCGAATGGGAAGTGATCGTATTACTTCAAAAAATGTGCAAATTATTGATATTGATGTTGCAAATAATCAAATCCTTATTGGAGGAGCGATTGCTGGAAAAAGAGGCACGCTTGTGGAAGTGAGAGGAATGTAAAATAGGCGCGCGAGTTACACTCGCGCGCACCCCACAAAATTTATTTAAAATAAAATGGAATCAAAAGTATACAACCAAAAAGGCAAAGAATCAGGAAGCATAAAACTTCCGGAGAAAATTTTTGGTTTGAAATGGAACTCTGACCTCGTACATCAGGTTGTGACCTCAATGCGTTCTTCAGCTCGTAGTGCTATCGCACACACAAAAATGCGAGGCGATGTGCGTGGAGGAGGAAAAAAGCCTTGGCAGCAAAAAGGAACTGGTCGCGCGCGACACGGCTCTATTCGTTCACCACTTTGGAGGGGTGGAGGCGTCACTCACGGTCCTAGAAGCGACAAAAATTTTGATCGCAAGGTAAACAAAAAGATGAAAAACAAGGCGCTTTTCACTATCCTTTCTCGTAAATTTAAAGACGGCGAAGTGCTTTTTATAGATTCACTTTCTTTCCCCGCTCCAAAAACAAAAGAAGCAAAAGAAGTCCTTGTTGCTATCGGAAAAATAGAAGGTTACGAGGCATTTTCAAAGAAAAAAGTAAACACAGCTTGTATCGCTTTGAGTAAAAAAGATTCTACGACAGAAAAAAGTTTTAGTAATTTTTCAAATATTGAAATCAGTGAAGCAAGAAATATAAACCCTCTTACACTTGTAAATTCAAAATACATTGTAATAGTTGATCCAGAAGTTTCTCTCGGTGCGATTGCTCGTACATCTGAAGTGAAAGAAGTGAAAGAAGAAGCACCAAAAGAACCAAAACCAGAAAAAGTTGCAAAAGCAAAAGCAAAAGCTAAAGTAAAGCCTGCAAAAAAATAATATGAAAAATCCTACTACAATACTTCTTAGACCAAGAATTACAGAGAAAGCTTCAGTGCAAAACAATAATAGTGTGTACGTTTTTGAAATTAGTCAAAAAGCAAATAAAAAAGACGTTGCAAACGCAATTTTTGAAAACTACAAAGTGCATCCGATAAGTGTAAATATCGCTACAACTCCAGCAAAGGCAGTTTTCATCCGTGGAAAGGTAGGAAAAAAAGCGGCGATAAAAAAAGCCTACGTTTACCTAAAAGTAGGAGATAAAATTGAAATAATTTAAAAACCCACCACAAAAATTACCATGAAACGATATAAACCAACATCACCATCTCGTCGCGGACTTACTGGCATTTCATACAGTACGGTGCTTACCGCAAGTCAGCCAGAAAAATCCCTCACTCACGGATTTACTCGAGCTGTCGGACGAAACAATCGTGGACGCATCACTACTCGTCACAAAGGCGGTGGACACAAACGTCTTTTTCGTGAGATTGATTTTAGATACGACAAAATAAATATTCCTTATACAGTAAAAACTATTGAATACGATCCAAATCGTTCTGGTTTTATCGGCCTTGTTTTTTATAAAGACGGAGAAAAAAGATATATTCTTTTACCAAAAAGTGTCCAAGTGGGGGACGTACTCATTACTTCAGAAACCGCAGAAGTAAAGCCTGGCAACAGAATGATACTTCGCAACATCACTGTCGGTACATTTGTGTACAACGTAGAAATAAAACCTCTAGGCGGTGCAAAGATAGCACGTGGTGCTGGTAATTTTGCAGAAATAGTCGCAAAAGACGGCGGATATGTAGACGTAAAATTACCTTCTACTGAAGTGCGAAAAGTTTCAGAAAATGCGTGGGCAACTGTCGGTGAGGTTTCAAACGATGAAAACAGACTTGTAAATATTGGAAAGGCTGGACGTAGTAGATGGCTCGGTATTCGCCCTACTGTCCGAGGTACTGCTATGAACCCCGTGGATCATCCATACGGTGGAGGAGAAGGACGCAGTGGACGAGGAACACGACGCGCAAAGAGTCGTTGGGGCAAACCTACAGGAAAAGGACAGAAGTCACGAACTCCAAAGAAATATTCAAATCGATTGATTGTTAGTCGTAGAAAGGTAGGGAAAAAGTAAAACAAAAGAAAATAGTGTTTGGAAAGCACGCGTCAAACGCTACTGCGTTTGCTGCTTCGCTCGGCGCCGATGCGCCTGCGCGAGTCTTTTCAAACACTATTTTCTTTTGTTTTAAATTCGTCCCCCGGTATCCACAAGTATCTAAAGCACCATCGTTGACAAAAAAACTCTGTAACCGTATTATCTTATTTGGAAATCTTTTGTGTTTGCAAGGCGTACTTGCAGACAAACCGTTCTTTTTTATGAAAGGAAAAAAATGCTCAATTTCAGTGATAACGATGACCCAGATGATTACGATGAAGTTAACACCGAGAACCACTTTCTTGAGATCCTTCAAGACCATGGTGTAACCATTTCTGACCTGAAAAGAGTGGTCAATTCGAGAGAAAAGGCAAAAGCCGTGGCGCGTTTGATAAGGAAAGTATTGAGCCGTCCGCAAAACAAAGCAGAAAAAATCGCATCTGTAAAACAAAGACTGCTGGACAATGAATCTCGTGCGGAACGTGTCAAGAGGATTATTAACTACGTAACCAGACGACAAAAAGCCAGAAAGCAGAGTGAACTTAATCCTGGTTTAAGACCACCAGATGAAGATCTGCACGGTGGGTTGGACAGAACAGATCCAAAACTACCAAAGAAATAACCCAAACCCTGATTCGTTTTTTTTCTTTCATTCATTCTTTTGAAAACTGAGGCCTTGTGTACACGGGCTTCTTTTTTTTGTATAAATCTGTGAATTCTTTACCTTTTCTTTATAACTTCTTTAGCGTGCTTGTGTTATGTATATTGAATACAAAAAGATTTTGATACGTTGAATGAAAAGAAAAAAGTATTAAATAAAGCTGATGTCACTGCTTATGCACACCCAAAAGAAATATGGTGGTGTAGTCTCGGTTTAAATATTGGCGCGGAAACAGACGGAAAGAATAAAGATTTTGAACGACCTGTAATTGTTATGAAAGTCTATAATAAGGAAACTCTAGTTGTCTTGCCCATAACTACAAAACAAAAAGACGATATCTTTCATCATAAAATCCAGACACAATGGAAGACAGTATGGGCAAAACTTACTCAGACCAGGGTTGTGAGCAGTAAAAGACTTCTACGTAAAGTAGACGTACTAAATGAAGCAAACTTTTGCAAACTAAAGGAACAGTGGAAGAATCTGCTATAAAAAACTCGGACCCAGCATTTCTGCTGAGTCCTCGGAGGCCGAAGCCATAATGTAATAATTATATAAAATCACAAATTATTGTCAACTGGTTATACAGTTAACTTCTGTCACCCCAATCTATCATGAATGTCACCCCACAAGGTTAACTGTACAAACGGTTGACTATTAAAGACCTTTTGGCTATTATGGTGCATACACAGCTTGGTGCTGTTTTTGTTTATACTTGTTTCAAAAGGTCGCGCAACAGCGTGACAAAGACAGGACATAAGCACACCGAAAATTTAAAATGACACGATCACTTAAAAAAGGCCCATACGTTTATGAAAAGCTTCTCAAAAAAATTGAGGGCAAAAAACCTCTAGAAACAGGGCCTATTAAAACATGGGCGCGCGACAGTCAAATAGCTCCTGAAATGATCGGCTTCACTTTTGGCGTGCACAATGGTCGTGAACACATAGAAGTGCTCGTCACAGAAGACATGGTTGGTCACCGGCTCGGAGAATTTTCCCTCACTCGTAAGTTTATTAAACATGGAGGAAAGATGCAGAAAGACCTTGAAATTAAAAAGAAGGAAGGTGAAATCGCAGCAGCTCAATCCGCAAAAGCTTCAACTACTGTAGGAGCAGGTGCAGGCGCTAAAAAATAATCCCTCCCTATTAAATTTTTATGAACACTGCTACAGCACAACTAAACAACTACCGACAATCTCCTAGAAAGGTGCGTCTCGTAGCAAATCTCATAAGAGGAAAAAGCGTAGAACAAGCGATTTTTGCTTTGCAATTTGCAGACAAAAAAGCAGCACTTCCTATTGGCAAACTTTTACAATCAGCAATCTCAAACGCAAAAAATTTAAATATTGATACTGACACTTTGGTCGTGCGTGAAATAAGTGTAAACGGCGGAAAGATACTATATCGTCAAATGCCTATGGCACGAGGACGCGCTTTTCCAATACGAAAACGAACAAGTAAAATCGTGCTCGTACTTGGAGAAAAATTGGTAAAAGGAAAATCTGCAAAAGCGGTTGTTGGAGCGAAATCAGAAAAACCCGTAAAAATAAAAAAATAACATGTCACACAGAGTCCATCCATACGCACATAGACTAGGAATAATCAAAGATTGGAAATCTCGCTGGTTTGGTGTGGGCGCTCAATACAAAAAGTATCTAAAAAGCGACATCACTATCAGAGAATATCTTGAGAAAAAACTCCGCGGAATGTATATGGCTGGAATTGAAATAGAGCGTGGACAAAAAACTCTCCGCATCATTATTGAGAGCTCACGCCCGGGTGCTATCATCGGCCGAAACGGAGAGGGAATGATAAAACTCCGTGCAGACCTCCTTTCAATGCTAGAAAGAAAAGGCCTCCCAATAAAAGAGGAAATGAAAATTGATATCAAAGAAATACGATATCCAGAAGCAAACGCAGCTATCGTTGGGCAGATGGTTTCAGAAGGTTTAGAAAAAAGAATGCCTTTTCGTCGCGTAATGAAACAAATGGTAGAAAAAGTGATGGCCAACAGAGAAGTGCTCGGCGTAAAAATAGAACTCTCTGGACGACTCGGTGGTGCAGAAATGTCACGTACAGAAAAACTTAAAAAAGGACGAGTGCCTTTGCAGACTCTCCGTGCTGACGTTGATTTTTGTAAATACGAAGCGTATTTGCCTTACGGAAAAATCGGAATCAAGACTTGGATTTACAAAGGCGACATTTTTGCTAAAGACGTAAATAAAGCATAAAAATAAATTTAAATTACCAACATGTTACTCCCTAAAAAAGTAAAATATCGCAAGTGGCACACCTTCCGTGAAAACCCGAAAAAAATCGGTGTTGCAACTCGTGGCACAAAAATTTCTTTTGGTTCTTATGGACTAAAGGCGCTCACTTATGAACGCGTTCGTTCAAACCAGCTAGAAGCTGCTAGAAAAGCTCTCTCTCGCGCTCTCGGAAAAAACGGCCGAATCTGGATTCGCGTTTTCCCTGATATGCCATTTACTTCAAAACCAGCTGAAGTAAAGCTCGGAAAAGGAAAAGGAGATCCACAAGGTTACCAAGTGCCAGTAAAGCCAGGACGAGTGATTTTTGAAGTGGACGGCGTAGATGAGGCAACGGCTCGCGAGGCGCTACGAAAGGCTGGCACGAAGCTTCCTTTGAAATCAAAGGTGATAACCCGAGAAATGGCTTGATCATTGACTTTATCGCCAAAAACTATAGTATACAATTTTATGTCAGAATTTAAGAACAAAAACGCACAAGAGCTCACAAAAACACTTTATGACAAAAGAGTGGCTCTTAAAAATTTCCGATTTGGCATTGCGGGAAGTAAGGTGCGAAATGTAAAAGAAGGCCGAGAATTGAAGCGAGATATTGCGCGAATCATGACCGAACTCAGCGCTCTCGCTGTAACAGCAACGCCTGCACCAAAAACAAAAACAGCACCAAAGCTATCAAAAATTTCAAAAGCAAAAAAATAACATGGAAAAGAACGTACAAAAAATAAAACGAACACTAAAAGGAGTGGTGACTTCAGATAAAATGAAAGACACTGTGACTGTTCGTGTGG
This sequence comes from Candidatus Parcubacteria bacterium, assembly GCA_009691505.1. Classification (GTDB taxonomy): domain Bacteria; phylum Patescibacteriota; class Minisyncoccia; order Phycocordibacterales; family CALRHW01; genus SICJ01. Next base: position 12,770 of record SICJ01000006.1, read on the forward strand.
AAAGATATGTGAAGCATGCAAAATATCACAAATATATTCATATTCACAAAAAGTACAAAGCGCACGATGCAGGTAATACAAAAAAAGTCGGCGATATTGTTACAATAGAAGAGACAGCGCCGATTTCAAAAGATAAACATTTTAAAGTTATATAAAACACCATGATACAGCCACGTTCAATTATTAAAATAGCTGACAATTCTGGAGCACAAATCGGGCGAGTGTTCAAAGTGCTCGGTAGTTCAAAAAAACGTTACGCTTGCATTGGTGACATTGTCATCCTATCAGTGCAAAAAGCTGCTCCTCGAAAAGCTGTAAAAAAGAAAGACGTTTTGCGAGCAGTGGTCGTGCGACAAAAAGCAGCTTTTCGCCGAAAGGACGGTTCATACATTCGTTTTGACGAAAACGCGGTTGTGATTTTGGAAAAAGAAAAAAATGAGCCGATCGCTGGTCGCGTATTCGGACCGATTCCTCGCGAAATAGCCGAGATGGGATTCCAGACTATTATTTCTAAAGCGCCAGAAGTAGTTTAAAAAACGACAATTTTATGAAAATCAAAAAAGACGACAACGTAATAGTAATATCAGGAAAAGATAAAGGAAAAACTGGAAAAGTTATCCGTGCTTTTCCTGCGCTAAACCGAGTCGTCGTTGCTGGTGTAAATATAAAAAAGGCACACCAAAGCCCGCGAAAAGGAGGACAAAAAGGCCAGATAATAGATAAAACTATGCCTGTTCACGTTTCAAATGTAATGATTGTGGATCCAAAGACAAACAAAGCTTCTCGTATTGGTCTAAAAATGGAAGGTGGAAAAAAGGTACGAGTAAGCAAAAAAAGCGGAATGACTGTTTAAATAGCTCACGCAAAACCGACCAAAAATCAAAATCAAAAATAAAATGACCATGAAAACTATAAAAGAAAAAAACGACAAAATATTTAAAACTATGTCAGCAACACATAGCTATAAAAATGCTATGCAAGCACCACGACTTGTGAAAGTTATCGTGAGCTCTGGTGTAGGATCTTTTAAAGATAAAAAGAAAATAGATATCGTAGAAGATCGTCTTACGAAAATTACTGGACAAAAGCCAGTGAAAAAAGGTGCAAAAATTTCGATCGCCGCTTTTAAAGTGCGCGAAGGAGATCCTGTGGGTTTCCAAGTTACACTTCGTGGTAAGAGAATGTATGATTTTTTGGATAAGCTCGTAAATATTGCTCTTCCTAGAACAAAAGATTTTCGCGGAGTATCTTCAAAGGCAATTGATGCAATGGGTAACTACACACTAGGTATCCGCGAGCATGCTATTTTTCCAGAAACTACCGACGAAGAGCTAAAAGATATTTTTGGTATGGCAATAACTGTTGTTACAACTGCAAAAACAAAAGAAGAAGCAAAAACTTTCTTTGAGCATCTCGGCTTTCCTTTTAAAAAAATAGAGATGGAAGAAAAAGCAGAAAGAGTCGCAAAAGAAAAAAAGGTTGCTAAAAAGGCTAAATCCTAGTATTCTAATCCCTACGCACAATGGCAAAAACATCAGTAAAAGCAAGAGCATTAAAGAAACCAAAATTTAGTACCAGAGTGGTGCGCCGATGTTTTAGATGTGGCCGAAAGCGAGGATATATGCGAGATTTTGACTTATGTCGTATATGTTTTAGAGAGTTTGCTAATGAGGGTAAAATCCCAGGAATCAAGAAGTCTTCTTGGTAAAAATAAAAATATGGACCAAATCGCTGACATGATAACAAGAATAAAAAATGCGGGAGATGTAAATAAAGAATCTCTTGTTTTTCCATATTCAAAAATAAAATTTGATATTTCAAACGTACTTCAAAAGGAAGGCTATTTAAAATCTGTAGCAAAGAAAGGCAAAAAGATTACAAAGTTTATAGAAGTTGAGCTCAATTATGGCGTAGATGGTGCACCAAAAGTGACTGGCGTGCAAAGAGTTTCAAAACTTTCAAAAAGAATTTATCAAAAATCAAAAAACCTGCAGTCTGTAAAATATGGTACAGGACTTTTGATACTCACTACTCCAAAAGGAATCATGACAAACAAAGAAGCGAAGAAAGAAAAAGTAGGTGGAGAGGTGTTATTTAAAATTTGGTAAAAAACAAAAAATGTCACGAATAGGAAAAAAAATAATAATGATACCTGAAAAAACCACCGTTGCCTTTGCGGATGGTATTGTGACTGTAAAAGGTCCTCTCGGCGAACTTTCAAAAAAGTTTGAGCGAAGTATTGAAGTTGAGGTCGTAGACGGCACAGTAGTCTTGAAACAAAAGAAAGAAAATAGTAATACCGCTCTTTGGGGAACATACGCATCTCATGTCACAAATATGATTGCTGGTGTAAACAAGGCTTACCAAAAACAGCTCATTATAGAAGGAATAGGATATAAAGCAGAAGTAAAGGGTGCAGAGCTTGTGATGGGACTTGGTTTTTCTCACCTCGTAAATATGACGATTCCTGCTGACATAAAAGTAGTTTCAGAAAAAGGTACTGTGACTGTGTCAGGTATTGATAAAGAAAAAGTGGGGCAATTTGTGGCGCGGATCAGAGCATATAAAAAACCAGAACCGTATAAAGGAAAAGGTATTAGATATTCAGACGAAGTGATTCGTCGAAAACAAGGTAAAAAAGCTGCATAAGCTAAATCCACGAAAAATTTATGAACAACACCCATTTAAAAAAAGAAAAAAGAGAAAGACGACACAGAAAAATCCGAAGTACTATCTCCGGTACTGCAAAACGTCCTCGTTTTTCTGTTTCAAAAACAAACACTGCTATGTATTTGCAACTCATTGATGACGTTGCGGGCAAAACTCTTGTGGCTTCTTCCACAAAAGGTGTAAAAGGTGCTACTGGCATAGAGAGAGCGACTATTGCTGGAAAAGATATTGCAAAGAAAGCATTAGCAAAAGATATTAAGTCTGTAGTTTTCGATCGTGGCGGATTTGTATATACTGGCAAGATAAAAGCAGTAGCAGAAGGCGCACGAGAAGGCGGATTAAAGTTTTAAAATATGGAACCAGAAACAACCACAAAAGAAAACGAACCAGTATTAGCAACACCGACAGTTGATGAGGTGGCGGTTTTGCCTAAAGCGGAAGCTGTCACAGAAGCTGTTGCCGAAGTAGCACCGACAGCGCCAGACAAATCAAAAGAGTTTAAAACTAAAAAAACTTTTGGTGTAGGTGGTCAGGATCGTCGTTCATCATTTCAAAAAAATCCTCGTAAATCTCCTCGTAGAGAAGCGCGCGCGAAGCCAGAGTTTGATCAAAAAATAATAAGTATCCGTAGAGTAACTCGTGTAGTGACAGGAGGTAGGCGTTTTGCTTTCTCTGTGGCTATCGTTGCTGGAAATAAAAAAGGTTCTGTCGGAGTGGGAATAGGAAAAGCCGGGGACACTTCTCTTGCTATTGATAAAGCGGTACGTGATGCAAAGAAAAACATGATTACCGTAAATCTCACAAAAGAAATGTCTGTATCTCACGACGTTGAGTCAAAGTATTGTGGTTCTGTGGTGCGAATTATGCCAGCTCCGGGAAAAGGTATTATTGCAGGAAGTTCTGTGCGACCCGTGCTAGAGCTTGCTGGTATAAAAAATACAGGTGCAAAACTTTTTTCACGAAGTAAAAATAAACTAAACAACGCTCGCGCCGCGATAGAGGCTCTCAAAAAACTCAAGGTAAGAAAAGGTGCAAAAGTCGCCGTGCTCGCAGATGAAATGAGCGCCACAATTTCAGAAGCTCCAGAGGTTGCTGTAATATAAAAATATGCAAATCCATAACATAAAAAGAAAAACAAAAAATAAAACACAGGCATCTGTGGGTCGTGGAGGTAAGCGTGGAAAGACAAGTGGTCGCGGAACAAAAGGTCAGAAAGCACGAGCTGGTGGAAAACTTCGTCCAGAAGTTCGTGATTTTATAAAACGCATACCAAAAATGCGAGGTCGTGGAAAAAGTAGCAACAAAAGCATTTATGCAAAATCTGTTTCTGTAAATCTCGGCGTTATAGATAAAATTTTCTCAAATGGCGACAGCGTTACTCCTGCAACTCTGACGCAGAAAGGTCTCATAACTACTCACCGTGGTGTTCGTCCATTTGTTAAGATATTAGCAGGCGGGGAGATAACAAAAAAACTCTCTGTTTCAGGATGTTTCGTGTCAGTAAGTGCAAAAGCTTTGATAGAAAAAGCGGGCGGAAATGTATTAGACGGAAGCAAAGCAAAAGAAATCGTAGCAAAGTAATATGAAAAATTTTTTCGCTAAAATTATCACAATCTTTCAGGACAGAATCCTACGAAAGAGAATCTTATTCACACTAGGAGCATTAGTAGTGTTTCGTCTTTTTGCTGCAATACCTATTCCGGGAGTGGACGCAAACAAGCTCGCTACATTTTTTTCTAGCAACAATTTCTTAAACCTTTTTAACACTTTCTCTGGAGGAGGATTTTCAAATCTTTCTATTGTGATGATTGGAGTAAGTCCATATATTACTGCTTCTATCATAATGCAACTCCTCACCATTATGTCTCCTCGCCTAAAAGCGCTTTATCAAGAAGAAGGCGACATTGGCCGAAAAAAGTTTTCCCAGTATTCCAGACTGCTTACAGTGCCTATCGCGATAGTGCAGGCGTTTGGTTTTTTGGCATTACTTAGTTCAAACGGCGTCCTCGCTTCTATGAGTGGATTTGAGCAAATAACAAACATAATCATCATTACTGGTGGTGCTTTACTCCTTATGTGGATAGGTGAGCTTATCTCTGAATACGGTATAGGAAACGGTCTTTCCCTCATAATCTTTGCTGGTATCGTGTCAGGACTTCCTAGCGGTATCGCACAGTTGGGCTTTGTTTTTGAAGTATCACAAATTCCTGTATACCTCTTGTTTTTTGCAGTGACACTTGTTGTTATTGCGGCGGTGGTTGTGATTACCGAAGCAGAGCGACCAATTCCTATCACTTATGCCAAACAAGTGCGTGGTTCAAAAGTCTACGGCGGAGTTTCTACATATTTACCTTTACGACTAAATCAAGCGGGAGTTATTCCGATAATTTTTGCTTTGTCTATTTTGCTTTTTCCTCAGATGATTTTCTCTTTCCTTCAAAGCGTAAACAATGCCACTTTTCAAAGTGTTTCAAAATATGCTCTCGGTCTTTTAGATAACGGCTGGGTGCACGGTATTCTATATTTCTTCCTTGTATTTATTTTCACATATTTCTACACAGCCGTTACTTTTGATCCAGATTCTATTTCTACAAATCTTCAGAAAAGCGGAGCATTTATTCCAGGTGTTCGTCCAGGACCTCCTACTTCTGTGCACATCGCGCGTATTCTCACACGACTTACACTTTTTGGAGCACTATTTTTGGGCATCATCGCCGTTTTGCCACTCATCGTAAAAGCGGGAACAGGCATCACAGCTTTTTCTGTCGGAGGCACAGCGCTTCTCATCGTTGTTTCTGTAGTCATTGACCTCATCAAAAAAATAGAGGCGCAGGTTTCTATTAGAGAGTACTAATAGGGTATAATAATCCCATGAACCCTCAAACATTTATTTTTATAGGAAACTCGGGTTGTGGAAAAGGGACACAAGCAAAGTTTCTTGAAGAGTACATAAGAAAAGAAGATAATAAAAAACGTGACGTTTTTTATTTAGAAACAGGTGTGCGTTTCAGAGAGTTTATTAAAGAAGACAATTACACAGCAAAACTTTCAGCTGAATGTTACAGTAAAAAAGAACGTCAGCCAGATTTTTTGGCGATTTGGATTGTGCACGAGGTTATGATTAGAAAATTTACAGGCGAAGAGCATTTGATGGTAGACGGAGTGTCACGTTCTATTTTAGAAGCACAAAGTTTTGATACGGCGCTTTCTTTTTATGGACGAAAGGTGAATGTTATTTATCCGAAAGTCAGCGAAGATTGGTCTAGAAAACATTTACTTGCACGTGGACGAGTAGATGATTCGGCTGAAGGTATAGAAATTCGTTTGAAATGGTTTCAGACGGATGTAGCGCCCGCGATTGAATATTATCGCAACAATCCAAAATATAATTTCGTAGAAGTAGACGGCGAGCAAGGAAAAGAGCAAGTGCACGCAGACATTTTGAAAAAGTTGATTTTGTTTTAGGGAAAGGTTATCTTTGGGTCTTAATGATTACCATTAAAACAAAAGAAGAAATAGAGATTCTAGCAGAGGGCGGAAAGCGTCTGGCTTTTATTTTACAAAAACTCGCCAAAATGGTCGCTCCGGGAGTGTCTACAAAAGAGCTTGATACCTGCGCTCAAGAGTTTGCTCTGGCTGGTGGCGATACGCCGTCTTTTCTTCATTATCAGCCAGATGGGGCAAAAAGGCCTTATCCAGCGAGTCTTTGCGTTTCTTTAAACGACGAGGTGGTTCACGGTATTCCCAATGAAAAATCTCGTCGGCTAAAAGACGGCGACATTGTGAGTTTAGATATGGGAATTGTTCACAAAGGACTCATTACTGATTCGGCTGTGACTGTGATTGTTGGAAAAGGGGATGCTCAAGCGCGTAAACTTTTGAAAGTGACTCGCGATGCTCTGCAGAAAGGAATAGAAGCTGCGCGTGGCGGAAACAGGATTGGAGATATTGGACACGCCATTGAAACTTTTGTTGCTCCGCACGGATTTTCTCACGCGGAAGGCCTCGCTGGTCACGGCGTAGGTTATGCTGTTCACGAAGATCCTTATGTGCCAAACACCGGTCGCGCAGGTGAAGGTGTCGTGCTCAAAGCGGGAATGGTAATCGCGATAGAGCCGATGCTAAATGAAGGAACTGGGAAAATAAAACTAGACCAAGACGGATATACTTTTCGCACTCGTGATGGAAAAAGAAGCGCGCATTTTGAGCACACCATTGTAATCACAGATGGTGAGCCGATTGTTTTAACTAAAAATAGATAGCAAAAATAAAGAAATAGCGTTTGAAAAGCACGCGTAAATCCCTGCTGGGATTTCTGCTCCGCTCGGCGCCGTCGCGCCTGTGCGAGTCTTTTCAAACACTATTTCTTTATTTTTGCTATCTACTGTTTAAATAAAATCAATTCACAAAATAAGACAAGGTATCTCAAAAAATCCGTACCTTTTTTGAGATACCTTGTCTTATTTTGTGACTTGTATTTTTTAAGACATTTCCCTATACTTACAAAATGACAAAAAATTCACACCCAAAAAATGAGCGAACACTCGTGATTATCAAGCCAGACGGAGTTCAACGCACACTTATTGGAGAAATTATAAAACGTTATGAGCGTGTCGGACTCAAGCTCGTCGCAGTAAAAATGCTCGTGCCGACCGCAGAGCAAATAGAAAAACATTACACTCTAGATCCAAACTGGCGTCGTCTCGCTGGTGAAAAAAGAATTAAATCCGCACGCGACAAAGGAGAGAAACCGCCATCAGAAGACCCGCTAGAAATTTCTCGCGTAGTTTTAGAGTCTTTGAAAAAATATATGACAAGTGGACCAGTTATTTCTATGGTTTGGGAAGGTGCTCACGCTGTCGCTATTGTGCGAAAAGTAACTGGAGGCACAGAGCCACTTAGTACCGACGTTGGAACTATCCGTGGTGACTTTGTAGTGGATTCATACACAATGGCCGACGTAGACGGACGCTCCGTGCGCAACCTTATTCACGCTTCTAGCTCTGTTTCCGAGGCAAATGACGAAATAAAGCACTGGTTTAGCGACGCTGAGCTGTTAGATTATAGGCTTATTCAAGAAGCTATCCTTTACGATGTAAATTTAGACGGTATTTTGGAATAATTTCGCTTGAAATTACAAAAACTAGACTCGCTCTAAAACCCACGCCAACTCTTAAAGCATTTTTTCTCATTTTTTGGCGAAAAGTATTGCGTTCGTTTTTCTTTTGTATCACAATGCGGAAAAGTGCGTGAAAAAACTTGTAAAAAGGAACGGTGGGCATATAATTGTTGTAGGGTTATTTGGGATATTATCTAGATTAAATAAATATTCAGGGAGTCAATGATAATTTTACACCTTGGTGTAAAATTTCGGACACCCACCTAGCTAAACACTAGGGCAATGTTCTCGAGTAACCCTAATTAAGATATCCGCGCAAGCGGATGTTTTAATTAAGGATAAAAAAAGTTACAATTATAATCGTGATACTTAAAAAACCATTTTTTCTGTTTTTGTTTCTACTCGTTTTGGTCATCGGGGTACTTCAACAGTTTGCAGTCTATTACTATTGGTATTGGCTTTATGTTTGGTTTGATATTCTTATGCATTTTCTCGGTGGTTTTTGGTTTGGCTTTTCTGCGCTCTGGATTTTATTTTTTTCTGGATATTTAAAAATTCCAGACCGAAAGACGTTTGGATTTTTTGTCCTAGTCGCATTTTGTAGCTCTATCAGTGTTGGAATAGCTTGGGAGATTTTTGAATATATTGCAGGAGTAACATCTTTTGTAGATGGTTATGTTTTTGATACCGTAAAGGATTTAATAATGGATACTTTTGGCGGTATTGTTTCTGCGATTTTTTTGTACAAAGCATATCAAAAACAAATAATTAAAAATAATAATGTCATCTCTTAAACTTACATTTTGTACAGGAGTAGGCACGGTTACTGGAGCAAATTTTTTACTTGAAAGCGACAAAACAAAAATTCTTATTGATTGCGGACTGATGCAAGGGAGTCACACGGCCGATGAAGAAAACAGAAAAGATTTTCCGTACGATCCGCGTACTATTGATATGCTTTTTGTTACCCATGCACATATAGACCATATCGGCAGAATTCCAAAACTCGTGCGCGACGGTTTTAAAGGAATAATTTACTCCACTCTTGAGACAAAAGAAATCGCAAAATTAATGCTCTTGGACGCGGTCAAGATTATTGAAATGGAATCTAAAACAAATGGAAAATCTCCGATGTATTTTGATGTGGATGTCAATCAAACTTTTATGCTTTGGCAAACCATTCCTTATCATCAGGAAAAACCTGTCGCAAGTGATTTTAAAATTTATTTAAAAGATGCTGGGCATGTGCTTGGTTCGGCTATTTATGAGGTGACTTACAACGGCAAAAAGCTTGTTTTTTGTAATGATTTGGGTAATTCTCCCGCAATGTTACTGCGTGATACAGAGCCTGTGACCGACGCTGATTATTTGATAATGGACAGCGTCTACGGTGACAGAAATCATGAGAGTAAAGAGTTGGCAGACAACAGACTTGAGACTCTCATAAAAGAAACTGTCGCGCGAAACGGTGTTCTTGTCATTCCATCTTTTTCTCTTGAAAGAACACAGGTAATTCTTTATAAAATAAATAATATGATTGAGGACGGCGTTGTCCGTCAAGTGCCTGTGTATTTGGATTCTCCGCTTGCTATTAAAATTACTGAAATCTATAGGCGTCCCAGCTCGGTTGTTTTTTTCAATGAAGCAACACAAAAAGATATTGCAGGAGGTGATCACATTTTTGATTTTCCTAAATTAAAAAATGTTATGCGAAGTGAAGATTCGCGTGCGATAGTACACACATCAAATCCAAAAATAATTATTGCGGGCTCTGGAATGAGTAGCGGTGGGCGAGTGCTAGGACACGAAGCACACTATTTACCTGATGAAAAAAATACAGTTGTGCTGATTGGTTATCAAGCTATCGGTACTTTTGGTAGACAGCTTCAAGATGGCGTAAAAGAGGTAATGATAAAAGGCGAAAAAATCACAGTGCGGGCTCATATTGAAAATATTTCGGGATATTCTGCGCATAAAGATTCTGATCATTTGGTGGAATTTGTGGAGAATACGAGCACGACTGTGAAAAAAGTTTTTGTCGTGCTCGGTGAGCCGAAGTCCGGACTTTTTCTAGTGCAACGATTGCGGGATTCTTTTGGAGTGGACGCGCTTTATCCAGAGAGAGGGAAGGTGTATGAGCTACCCTGTTAAAAAATCAAAAAGTGCTTTGAAAAGGTACGGATTTTTTGAAGCTTAAAAAATCCTGAAACGCTCGGCTCGACATCCTCGCGACCCCTTTTCAAAGCACTTTTTGATTTTTTAACAGGGTTTGTTACAATCTTTAATACTTGTGATAGTGTCTGCAAAATATTTTATAAAAAAGAAAAAATTTATTAAAAAAATGACGATTGAAGATCTTGCAATAATTACCTAAAAAGCTTTTGGTAGTTTGGAAGAATATATAGGTAGACGATTTGAGGGAGTTGATAAGCGTTTTAATCAAATGGATCTGCGTTTTGACAAGCTTGAGTTTCTGGTGGACGGTTATGATCGTCGTCTAGACAATCTGGAAGATAAAATGCGTGCTGTAAACACCAAGCTTGGACTAGCTTAAAACAAAAAAGACCCGCGTGGGTCTTTTTTGTTTATTTTACATTTTTTACCAATCTTTCAAATGTTTCAGGATTTTTGTCTGCTAGAGTCGCGAGGATTTTTCTGTCTACTAGAATACCTTTCTTTTTCAAAGCACCAATAAATTTACTGTAAGAAACGCCGTGTACTTCAAGTCCAGCATTTATACGCACCGTCCAGAGTTTTCGGAAATCATTTTTCTTGTCTCGTCTATGTGCAAAAGAATACGCTCCAGCGTGTGAGAGGGCTTCGTATGCCTGCCTTTCTTTTGTAGAACGTCCAAAACGAAAACCTTTTACTTGTTTCAGTACGTTTCTTCGTGTTTTTAATGCATTTACTGCTTTTTTAACTCTTGTCATTGTGGTTATTATTTAAATTGATTACATATTTACTAGGTAACGGCTTTTTGCTTTGTTGTTCATTATGAAAGTGACGCCACGCTTTTTTGCAAGTTGACCACGTCCGCTTTCTTTTGAATTAAAATGGTTTTGCCCAGTTTTACGCGCAATAATCTTGCCGTTTTTTGTGAGCTTTAGTCTTTTTGCAAATGATTTGTTTGTTTTCATGTTTTTATTTTTTTGTGCCCCGCTACTTTCTCTCTATTATTGTTGTGAGTCCCTTTAAACTTTTCTTTGGTTCATCAGCTACAATATATTCTACACTGATGAGCTTGAGCACTCTTTGCATTCGTTCTTTAAGGAAGTTTAAATCCATATACTTGGTTCTGCCCGGTAAAAATAAGTCTATCTTTACTCGGTTTCCTTCCTTGAGCCACTCTGAAGCCTTTTTTGCTTTAAGAGCTAAATCGTGGTCGCCCGTGCCTACTTTTACTTGGATATTTTTTACCTCTACAACGTGAGCTTTGGCTTTTGCGAGCTTTTGCTTCTTGTTGTCATCGTATTGAAACTTGCCATAATCCATTATCTTCGCGACAGGAGGTGTGGCATTTGGTGATATCTCAATGAGATCAAGTGCCATTTCTGTCGCTTTTTTGAGGGCTTCTTCTAGGGAAATAATCCCAAAATTTTCGCCGTCAGCCCCTAAAACGCGCAGTTGTGGTGCTTTTATCTGATGATTGATTCTAACCTTGGTACTCAATATGTGTGTAAAATAACCTAATAAACGTCCCAAAAATATAGCATTATTTAGAAATTAGAGCAATAGGGGGTGCGACTCGCTTGCGAGTCGCACCCAACCCACCCCTTTTTAAATAAATCGCCTAAAAGGCATAATAATAAACTCACGAATTTTCCAAGCAATCGGTCGCTTTATCCATTCTTCTATTTTCACTTCCTGACATTTCATAAGGTCGTTTTCAAAATGGTTTTTAAGTTCGTTTATAAAACCATATTCGGTTGAAATAATATTTGCTTCGTGATTATAAGTAAAACTAAGATTATCAAAATTAAAACTTCCTACAGTAGACCATTTATCATCTATTACTGCCGTTTTTGTGTGAATAAAGTTTCCATTATATTGAAAAATACGGACACCATGTAAAAGTAATTCATAAAAAAAACTATGCGATGCACGACTTACGATACTCAAATCTAAAGTCTTTGGAACAATGATGCGCACGTCTACTCCTCTGCGTATCGCCTTACGAAGTACCTTTATAAGTTTTTGATTTGGTATGAAGTACGGAGTAGTGATAAATACGTATTCTTTTGAGAAACGAATCGCTTCAATGACTCGTCTATAAAGAAATTTTCTTCGGAGATAAGGTGTATTTGTTACAAAATTTATTTTTTTCTGGTAGAGTCTAGCTCTTTTTATACGTTGCCAAATATTTTTTTCTGCGGTGAGCACCCACATTTCATTGAAAGCATTTTGCATTTCTTCTACTACATGCCCTTCCACTTTTACATTTGTATCTCGCCAATATTTCATGTCTTCTCTGATTCCCACTCCACCAGTAAAACCAACTTTTCCGTCTACAACAAGTATTTTTCTGTGATCTCTAAAATACCAAGAAAAAATGTTGTGAATTCTCCAAGGGCTAATAATATTAAAAAAACGGATTTGCACACCGAGTCTACGTAACTCTTTTACAGTGGGGGATTTGTAAAAATAGTAGCTTCCCACAGTGTCGTAAATCAAACGTACTCGCACACCAGCTTTTTGCTTTTGTTTAAAAATTTCTATAAAACGTCCGCCGATAGAATCATTTTCAAAAATGTATTGTTCCATCTCTATTGTATTTTTTGCTTCGGTGCAAGCAGAGAGCATAGCTTCCCAAGCTGATGCTGATTCTGTATAAAATTGTGCCGATGTTTTTTCCATGTATTTATTTTACTACATAAAGGTAAATAATAAACAAAAAGGGCGTTTGGACTGTGCACATAAATTTCTGCTGAAATTTTGTTATGCTCGCGCCGAGCGCTCCGCAACACAGTCCAAACACCCTTTTTGTTTATTATTTAATCCCCATTTAACGAATCAAAAACTTAGCAACAACTACACTTTGAATCGGAGAGTTTTGAAAGACCGCCGATACCGACCAAGATAGGCCAAATGGTGTTTACTGTTTCAGCACCAAATATTCCTTGGTATCCTAAAAGGAAAGTAACAGCAAAAAGTATTACGAGGATTGGCACGATACTGTGATGAGTGCAATTACAGGTATTTTTTTCCATATTTTTTAAATTTTATTTTAAAAACCTCGACCCTTTTATTTATTAAGTTTAACATAAAAAAAGTGCCCCAGCCTACGGTAAGGCTGGGGACACTTGAGACGAGTCAGATTTCCTGATTTGATATACATCCACGTTTTAGTTAATGGGTTTAGCCCGACACTCCACACAGTGTCCACATTTCTTTCCTGAGCAATTGAATAGTCCAGGTGAATGATCGTTCCTACTCTGCCACCCGACAATTTTTCTGTGCACGTTCACAGAAATTTCGTGGGGAGTTCCCGTGAGTTGTGTCTCCCATGATTCGCCAAGAGGTTCACCTTTGGCTCTGTTCCCTACATGGATCGTCATAAAAACAGTGTATTCTTGAATCTGTGTTTCAACAGCTTTTTTTGTTGCTTCTGTAGGCATTAAGACCTCCTTGAAAATGTTTTTTCCTGTCAGAATTGTACGCCGTATTAAATTATACACAAACACATAAAGGGCGATAGAGTTGACTCCCACACCATTTTGTTTTCCAAAATCTTATCCACATTGACAGGTGAACCCTAGTTCACCTATACTCTATACATAACAAAGGTCCACAGTATTTTATCAGCATTTATTTATAAAATTTAAAAACATGAGTAAAAGTAAATTAGTATATTCAATTCACGATGAGCTAAAGCGTCTAAATGAGCAGATCGATTTAAAAATCATAATAGGGCAGTCATACGTTCGGGAGGCAAAAGCACACAAAAGTCTCCGTGCTCAGCTCAGTCAGGCGCGTAGAAACGCATGGCTCACTCGTTCATTTGGTTTTGCGTCTTTTCTTTAAAAATGAACGAACAGTACCAGCAAAAAATAATATCTTTCTATAAAAAGCATCGGCGTATGCCGGGGTATAAAGAAATTATGGCGCTTCTTGGTTTCAAATCAAAAAATGCTGTCTACAAACTCATCAACAAGCTCGTAGAAGCGGGGATTGTAGAAAAAGATTCACAAGGTCACCTCATTCCAAGAAATATTTTTGGACAAGTTCCTGTCCTCGGTTTGGTGGAAGCAGGTTTTCCGTCTGTCGCAGAAGAAGACAGACTGGATACTATGAGTATAGATGAGCTCCTTATTGAAGATCAGAGTAGGACTTATATGCTTGAGGTCAAGGGCGACTCAATGATAGAAGAAGGAATTCGTGAAGGTGACATGGTGGTTGCGGAAAAAAGCGAGCATGCACGCGATGGTGAAATAGTCATCGCCGAAGTAGACGGTGGCTGGACGATGAAATTTTACCGCTCAAAAGGTGGCAAAGTTTGGCTAGAGCCAGCCAACAAAAACTACAAGCCGATATATCCAAAAGAAAGTTTCCGTATTGCTGCGGTTGTGAAAGGCGTGGTGAGGAAGTATTAATTTTTTGGTGGAGATGCCGAGAATCGAACTCGGGTGCAAGAAATGATCATATATGAGTCTACAAAGTGTAGTGTGTTTCTACGCCCCGAAAGGCGATTTGCGTTGTCGTGTAGGAAATACACAAAACCACGACAGCACTAGCTTCAATTATTTTCAAATGTCAGTCGAAACGACCCGGCACTCTATCCCGAGGATATAACACCACACCAAGCTTTACGGGAGCGGACTTGGGCGACGTCGCTTTGGCTTACGCTAAAGCGAAAGCAAAGTTATTTCCAAAATATGGAGATACTTTTGCTTTTGTAACTAAGTTTTTTGCACTTAGAATTTCTGAAAGTTTTAAGAGGTATCAGAGCTCTACTTTGCACAAATATGATTTGATCTCCTGTCTAGGCCGATCATCCCCATTTCAACGTTCTTTTATCGTTCGTCTGATGTCTCGGTCAGAGTCGCGCTTTTTTATAGTTTCGCGTTTATCAAAACTTTTTTTACCGCGCGCTATGCCGAGCTCTACTTTTATCTTACGACCGTGATTATACACTGAAATAGGCACTATTGTCAAACCTTTTTTCTTTTCAATCGCGCCGAGCTCGGTGATTTCTTTTTTTGTCAAAAGCAGACGACGATTGCGCATTGGCTCATAATCTTTCGGCGTATTGCTCGTCTGAAATGGGGGAATGTGCGATCCAATAAGATAAGCTTCCTCCCCCCGCACCGTCACATACGCGCCCTCAAGAGAGCCTTGACCTTTTCGTAAAGATTTTACTTCCAAGCCCAAAAGCTCTACGCCAGCAGTGAGTTTTTCTGTTATTTCGTAGTTGAAAAATGCTTTTTTGTTTTGAATATATGCCGACATAAAATAACTATAACAGATTTGCGTGTTATTCATTAGTGGTCCGCTTTATTTTATTGTATAATCCCTTTATGAAATTATTTAAAGAAAAAGGTAAGAAAAATATAAAAGTTGTGTTGAAAAAGATTCCGCAAAAAGGCGGACAGGGCGGGCATGGTGGTCGCAGTGAAAAAAGAAAAATGTGGACAAATGTCGCGACGACGTTTATCATTTTTTTTCTAATCATTTCTCTTTACTCTTTTATTGCAGATTCTGGCAAAAAAACAACCGCTATTTCCATAAGCGAGCTTGCTCGTGATGTAAATGCAGGTCTAGTATCTGACATTGTAGTAAAAGGGGAGAATCTAGATATTACATACGTAAGTAAAGACGGCGTCACAGCCGAAAAAACGACACAAAAAGAAGAAACGACCGCTCTTTCTGATACATTAAAAAATTATGGTGTCACTCCAGCACAACTCGGCACTGTAAAAATTGAAATCCAAAACGAAAGCGGATTTTGGTATTGGGTTTTGCAACTCTTACCGATTCTTATCCCGATTCTTTTTATAGTTTTCTTTTTGTGGTTTATGACACGCCAAGCAAAAGGCGCGGGAATGCAAGCGTTTACTTTTGGTCAATCAAAAGCGCGACTCGTTTCTCCTGATGATAAAAAATCTCGCGTAACTTTTAAAGATGTCGCGGGTGTGAAAGAGGCGAAAGAAGAACTGAAAGAAATCGTAGACTTTTTGCGTAATCCAAAAAAGTTTCTAGACATAGGTGCGCGTATTCCAAAAGGTATATTGCTTATGGGTGCTCCCGGCACTGGAAAAACTTTGCTCGCGCGAGCTGTCGCAGGTGAAGCGGGTGTAGCTTTCTTTTCAATCTCTGGTTCTGAATTTGTAGAAATGTTTGTGGGCGTCGGTGCGTCACGCGTCCGCGATCTTTTTAAAGTAGCAAAACAAGCTGCGCCATCAATAATTTTCGTAGATGAAATAGACGCGGTGGGACGTGTGCGTGGTGTCGGTGCAGGCGGAGGAAATGATGAGCGCGAGCAGACATTAAACCAGATTCTTGTAGAAATGGACGGCTTTGAGCCAAATGAAAAAGTGATTGTCATGGCGGCGACCAACAGACCAGACGTTTTAGATCCTGCACTTTTACGACCGGGACGTTTTGACCGTCGTGTTACTCTAGATTTTCCAGACCGTCACGACCGCGAAGAAATCCTCGCTATTCATTCAAAATCAAAGCCATTTACTGACGACGTAAACTTGTCTGTGATTGCAGAGCGTACTCCGGGATTTTCTGGCGCCGATCTTTACTCACTAATGAACGAAGGAGCAATTCTCGCCGCACGCGAAAATCGAAATCAAGTGTCGCAGTATGACCTCATTCGTTCTATTGAAAAAGTAATGCTCGGTCCAGAACGTCGTTCACACCTTTTGAGCAAAAAAGAAAAAGAAATTACTGCGTATCATGAAGCGGGTCATGCACTTGTTGCGTCTGTGCTTCCATACGCTGATCCAGTGCATAAGATTTCTATTATCTCTCGCGGACGCGCAGCGGGTTACACTTTAAAACTTCCGATTGAAGATAAAAAAATGCAATCAAAAAAAGAATTTTTAGACGACATTGCGGTGTCGCTCGGTGGATATGTCGTGGAGAAAAACATATTCCACGACCTCACTACAGGTTCTTCAAACGATCTCCAAGTGTCTACGGCTCTCGCTAGAGATATGGTCACAAGATATGGAATGTCTGAAAGAGTTGGACCTATTGCACTAGAGGGTTCTGGCGGGCGTGCACTTTTTGGTCGCGGAGTAGAGGATAAAGAATATTCGCAGGAAGTGAGTGCGATGATAGACAGCGAGGTTTCAAAAATCATGAAAGAAGCGTATGTCATTACTGAAGACATCATCACAAAATATAGAAAACTTTTGGATATTATTGCTCTGAGACTTATTGAAACAGAAACTATTGAAAGGGAAGAGTATGAAAAAATAATTGTTGCCAACGGAATTCCGCTCAAGAAAAAGATGGATATTGAGCATGCGGTATAGGTTGTTTTTGAGTAATGTAATGAATCCGTAGAAACCACGTCTTACATGAGGTATTGTATTTTTGT
>SICJ01000024.1 GCA_009691505.1 Candidatus Parcubacteria bacterium
AGTTCCAATACCGACTTTGCCAAAGAAACGAGAAATACCAAAGACATCGAGACCGTAAGGATCTGGACTACTTGTTGTCGTATTGATAGATACACTACCGAGTTTTGTCTGATAAGATGGGCCAACATTTATCGGGGCATCAACGTTGTTACCAGTAGGAGGTGCTGTCGGTCCTTGCCACACTGCTTGTGCATAAGAGAGTCCAAAACCCAGCACTAGTGCAAGGATGACGATCTTAAGTGTTGAAAGTGTCTGAGTAGAAAATGTTTGGTTGTTCATTTTTTTAATTTTATATTAATAATGATTATTTACTTTAAATTACGATTAATTGATTGGAGTATATTTTGTTTGACCTTAACATCATGAGCGGACAATGGCTGCGTCGACCGCGTTGCCACTGAATTTACAAGGGCTGCTTTGGCTACAGCATCTTCTGCAGTCCAGGCCACAATCGGTTCGGCAACAACAACAGGAGCTGGCAAGGTTTTAGGAGACAGATATAGCCAAATAAATACAGCAAAAACACCTATGCTAGCAATACAGCATAGAATGATAACTAACCTTCTGCCACTCTTCGTCTGAACATTCTCAGATAGATTTTGAATATTCATATTTGTTGATCGCGATTTTCTAATAATTTCCCTAGTGTTGAGAAACACAAAGCCCACCACTAGGAAAACCCAAAGGTCTCTATACAAGTTTCCCTGTATAACGCAATCAACGCCCTAATGATGGGTTCTCTATGTTGATCGCGATTTTGACCGTGCCTTATGCAAATCGCACAAGGGTTAGGTCTTCGGAATATTCAGTTGTAGGGATATTATACACCAAAAAATTGTTGCAATCTATTAGTTATTAACATTTAGAATTGTTACTTTTTATCCTGCTTATATTCACCCAGCAAAAACCCAAAAAGAAATCTAGAAGCCCGCGCGGATTCCCTCCCAGACCCTGCCTCCGCGCGGACAAAATTCAGAATCCCGCCGAATTTAGAAAAATAAAAGCCCGCCCGCATTCATTTCCCAGACCCTTTTCTGCGGGCGGACAAAACCGAGTCCGAATTGAAGTCCCGCCACACTGCCCGAATACTTGGAGGGCAGAACCCCAAAAAGAAAAATGCCCTTTCCATTTTAGAAAAAATCCACCCCCGCGAAAACAGAAAAGCAAGGAACATTTTTTCTTTTTGGGGTTGCCAAGTGAAGCGAGGCGGTGGCGGGGCTTTCTCGGAGCGTACGGCTTAATTTAGAGCCCCCACGCGCTCCGCGCGTGCCACATCATTTGTTTTGAAAATAGGTTCTGATTTGATACAATAAACGCACATTTCATAAAAAAACCCAAAAACTTGTCAAAAAACTCGACTTCTTTGAGTTTATATATTACAATATTTTCACTCAATTTACCTTTATGAACAGCACTAAATTTCTTATTGCTATAGTTTTGTTTGCGGTAATCAGCTTACCGCGTATTACTATGTCTGAATTTCTAAGTTCTGCTATTTATTATCCGCCCGAGCTTTATCCCCTTTGTTTTGATGGTATTGATAATGACGGCGACGGGCTTGTGGATTTAGCCGATCCTCAGTGTCCAAAATGTAACGACGGAATAGACAATGAACCTGACGGACTTACAGATCATGCCGATCCAGACTGTCCGCAAGGTGGTGAAGTTTTGGGAGCTTCAACTGAAAATCTTATTGTGCCAACAAACAATTTAGATTCAAATAGCGACTTGAGTCCAAACAGTGATCTAAGTCCCAATAGTAATCTAAGTCCAAATAGTAACCTCCGTGGAAATAGTAATCTCGGCCCAAACAGTAACCTTAGTTCAAACAGTAACTTGCGCGCAAATAGCAATTTAGGACCAAATAGCAATCTAAACCCCAACAGCAACTTGAGTCCAAATAGTAATTTAAGTCCGAACAGTAATCTGAACGGAAACAGTTATTTGGGTGGCGGATATTATGGTGGTTGTGATTGTGATAGTCGTTACGGAAATTATGGTGGATATGATAACTACTACTATTATGATACTTATTACAATTACTAAATTGGCGTTTTTTTGGTAATTAACTCTAAGTAAACATGGTGAAGCAAAAACTTATAATAATTTTGGGGCAAACTGCTTCTGGAAAAAGTAGACTCGCGGTAGAGCTCGCGCGAAAATTTGACGGAGAGGTCATTTCTGCTGATTCGCGACAAGTCTATACTGGTTTAAATATTGGTACTGGAAAAATAACTGGTACAGAAATGCGTGGTGTTCCCCATCATCTTTTAGATGTGGTTTCACCGAAGAAAGTTTTTACCGTAGCGAATTTCAAAATACTTGCAGAGAAAAAAATCGATGAAATTATTTCTCGAGGGAAAGTGCCGATTTTGTGCGGAGGCACGGGATTTTACATACAGGCGATTGTTGATGATTTTGATTTACCAAAAGTTGGGCCAAATCTGGCTTTACGAAAAAAACTTGAACGACAGAAAACCGAGAAACTTTTTGAAACTTTAAAAAAACTAGACGCTAGACGTGCGAGCGAGATTGATTCACAAAACCGTCCTCGTATTATCCGTGCGATAGAAATCGCTCAAGCTCTTGGGAAAGTGCCCGTTTTGTCGCGGAAAAAATGCAGATACGACATTTTACAAATCGGTATAAAAACCGAGCAAAAAAAATTGCAGAAAAAAATTCACGACAGGCTCTTGTCGCGTATCAAAAAAGGTATGATAAACGAGGCGCGCTTATTGCATAAGCGCGGTCTTTCTTTCAAACGCATGCACGAGCTAGGCCTAGAATACCGCTACCTCGCCCTTTATTTACAGAAAAAAATCACATACAAAGAAATGCTCCGCGACCTTGCAAACGAAATCGTAAAATACTCAAAACGACAAATGACTTGGTTTAAACGCAATAAAAAAATCCTGTGGTTTTCGCTGGAGCCGAAAAATAAAAAGGAAATTGTAAAAACCGTAAAAAATTTCCTTTTATAGAATTTTCACACAATAAATAATTTGCGGGCCCACTCCGACTCGAACGGAGAACTGCGCTTTTGGAGAGCGATGTTTTACCATTGAAACTATAGGCCCAATGACTACCCACCAATGCTAGCAAATATTGAGTGATTTTGAAAGAAGAAACCTAGAAAACCTAAACAGCTATACTTGACTTTTTTGTGCTATATGATATACTGTTTTCAGTACCAAAATGCCAGCAACTAGCAATTCCGCTATTGTGGCACGTAGGGCTAAACGAGGGTTCTTTTTATGAATTTTATGAAAAACGGCAACGGCTTGAGTCCAGAAATTATTCGAGTCATCAGCGAGATGGGATTTGTGCGGGTGACCGGTCTTGCGGTGGGTTCCCGCAACGATCGCATAAAAGCGCGAGAAAGTGAATACGGAAGGTGGGAATCCAACAACAGCCTGCTGTGTTTCGTAACCATGGATGGTCAGGTGTTTAGTGGGAGCATGAAAATCCTCTTTTCAAAGAGGGACCAGTTTGTAAAGCTTATGGGGCTCTTGTGCCCACATGGAGAGGGTGGTGTCTATGTTCACTTCTCAAACGCTGAGCGAATCTGCTCGCTTGTCGATTTGTTCGAGCGGATTGCCACTCCTCATCCCGAGGACGAATTGGCGTGAAGAAAGTTTTGTAATGACAACTGGGTGATGGTTGCACATTGCAACCATCACCCACATCAGCGCGACCCAATTGGGCGCGCTGATTTTCTATTTCATCAATTTTTTATTTATTTTTTTGCCTCTTTGTGCGGTGTTCGTTTTCGACAGAATGAACAATACTTGCTGAGCTCTATTTTTCGCTCAACTAGCTTTTTGTTTTTACTTGTTCGGTAGTTTACATTCTTACAATCCTTACAAGCGAGCTTGATTAATCTATCTTGTGACATAGGCAATACTATACTTGAAGCCCCTAAAAAAAGCAACAGATTAAACGTATATTCGCTTTATGAGCGGATTTAGACGTGTAATAACCTCATAAGATGAGTTTGCCACGGCACTCGCTATATCTTCGACGGAAACAACTTCCTCGCCGTCCTGACCAATAAGAGTTACTTCATCTCCTACTTTTACCTCGCCGATATCTGTAAGATCAACATTTATCATATCCATTGATACACGACCGACAACTCGCGCCTTTTTCCCACGGACAATAACGTATCCAATACTTGAAAGATTTCTGGGAAATCCGTGCCAATAACCAATCGGGCAAATTCCCATCACAGTATCGCGTTGCAAAGTTTCCGTAAAATCATAGCCCACTTTTCCGCCTCGCGAAACTTTTTTTACTTCGCCTAAAATAGTTTTCCAAGAAAGCGCGGGTTTGAGAGTTATTTTGTCTTTCATAAAAAGTTGTGTTTCGCGCGATGGATAAAGGCCGTAAAGAGCGATTCCAACTCTTACCATATCAAAATGTGCTTGTGGAAATAGAAATGTGCCACCGCTTGCGCACGCGTGTTTGATAGGATTAAAACCCGCTTTTGTAAAAGCACTTACCCATTTTTCAAAAAGTGCAATCTGAGCAAGTGTATCCGCAGGAAATGCCGGATTTTTTGCTGCAGCAAAATGTGTGAAAAGACCTTCAATTATTATTTTCGCTGATTTATCATCTTTGTCTGCCAAACTTGTGAGTCGCTTTAATTCATCAATTAAACGCGACATTTCCCCTTCTTGAAATCCTTGTCTGTGCATTCCAGTATCTACTTTTATGTGCACTTTTATTTTTTGTGAACCTTGCGAACCTTGTGAGTTTTGCGCAAAAACCGACGCTTGTTCGGCAATTGCCTCAAGCGTCTCAAATGTTGAAACGGCAATGCTAATATCCATTTCCACGGCGGTTGCAAGCATTTCAGGAAGCGTGTAGCCGAGTACAAAAATTGGCACAGTAACTCCAGCTTTCCGGATAGCAATAGCTTCTATAATAGAATCCACACCAACCCAATCTGTACCGAGCTTTTGCATTTCCAAAGAAAAATCTATGAGACTGTGACCATAAGCATTTGATTTTGCTACGGACATTAGTTTGCAACTCGCAGGAATAAACTCACGCACAACTTTATAATTGTGGGCGAGTGCTTTTGTGTCTATTTCCATCCAAGTTCGTAGACCTGATTTTTCTGTGGAATTTTTCATGGTGTCTCTATTGTACCAAACTCGCACCTACTTCCAAAACAAATGATGTCGCACGCCCCGCCACTACCGCCTCGCGGACTCGGCGACAACCCCGAAAGAAAAACACTCCTTGCATTTCTGATTTGGCGGGGGTGAAATTTCTTTTGAA
>SICJ01000007.1 GCA_009691505.1 Candidatus Parcubacteria bacterium
CCACCAGCACATGACATACCAGTTGTTGAACTAAATCCTGCAGTTGACATACATCCTGCTGGGTAAGTCACTACTGAACCCGCACATGACATACCAGTTGTTGAACTAAATCCTGCAGTTGACATACATCCTGCTGGGTAAGTCACTACTGAACCCGCACATGACATACCAGTTGTTGTACTAAAGCCAGTTGCTGACATACATCCTGCTGGATAAGTCATTGCACCTGTTGAACCTGTTGAACCCATTGCATTTACTTTAGCCATTGTAACTGGACCAAAGTAACCTACTGCGGGAGAGATTCCGTTTGCTGACTGAAAAGCGGCAAGAGCTGCTTGTGTCTGGCTACCGAAATATCCTGTAGCTCCAGCTGGAAGGCTGAAACCTTTTGAAATCAACCAATTTTGTAGTGTCGTAACGTCTGCACCACTACTTCCGATTGTAAGATCGCTTGAGTAAGCTGAAGCCTTGCTGAAAGAAACTCCTCCAACAATAGCCAAAGCGATTGCAAATCCTACAACTCCTGCAAATAATTTTGCAGATTTTGATGTTATAAAACTCATAATATATTTTTTTTAATAACGAACATTCTTTTCATTTTTATTAATAATTTTGCGAAAAGAATTTTTTTATAATTTCTACCTGACAACTTGATCAGCGAGATTTCGACGTCTGCCGAAAAAATTGTTTGCATAAAATCTTTGAACATTTGATCGCTCAATTTTTCAAAAGTTTTATGCGTCGCACCTCAACTACACCATTGCTTTAATTTGCTCCCCCTTATCCAACAAATGTATAAATGAGGCAAACCGACACAAAGCAACGGGCTAGTGGTAAATGTGTACTGCTTGTCTGTCTTTAAATCAGCCATAAAAGAAAAAGGCGTGCGGGGAAATTCTTATATTAAAATGTCAACGAACCTGCCGTGTGAGCGTTCCTGTATGAGACGTCAAATCTGGGCGTTTCTTACATTTGGAAGCACATATAAGTATTGCAATTGACATCGTGTCAATACGCATACTTACATAGGTATAAATATACCTTTTCCTGTAATAACGTGCAAAATGGCGTTGGGGATAACTAAAGTATCCCCATATATAGAGCTTATACTAAAACAGCTTACCTAGCAAGAGAATACCTACTCCAACGCCTTTCACCTTCTTTTTTGAGAATTCCTTGATGGACCATAGAAAGGAGCTCTCTTTGTAGGGTCTTTTCACTGCAGTCAGTGATGAGTGCAGAAACGTCCTTTACCATTACTTCTTTCTTTTTCTTTAATAGGTCAATGATCACTTGCTGGCGGGTGTTTTTCTTTATTTCTACACGGCTGTGCGTGTTTGAGTGTGTTTTTGTGGCTGTATTACTGTCTTTTGTTGTGTTTTGTCCTTTATAAGTTTGCTGTCCTATACTATTTGTCCTTTTGTCCTTTATAATATTAGTGCTTAAAATGTTGTGTGCGGGAGGAAAGGTGTTTGGCAAAAATTCCATATCATTGTTCTCAGCAAAAAAATCGTCTGGCAATACAAAAGGTTCTGATGATCTATTTAAATTTGAGATAGAATCTAGGAGAACAATGAACTCTTTTTTGAGAATCTCAGAGTTCATATTTGAAATAAAGCCAGCAAAAGTCGCTACATCCAAAAGCGATATGATTTCAAATATTATTGTTTTTATATTATTACGTAATTCTTTTTTTTGAGAAGGTAAAGAGTCCTTTAGAGACATTACGCTTGACAACATATTTAAACCAAGCTCACGGACTTCCCACCGCAGTGGTTCTTGCGTAGAGATAAAGTTGGTCACGAGATAAAGAGCTGTGAGTATCTTTTCTGTCTTTTTGTATTGAAAAAAGAAATCCTTGTCTGACGTCTCAAAGTGAGCAAACAAGCCTGTGTTATCTAGGTATTTGTCGTCTTTGCTGTTATCTGGCACTTGTGGGTGCTGATTTTTGTCTTTTTTATCGTCCATGTTTTTGTCTTTGATTATTTTACGTCTTTTATTAAATGTCTTATTAAATATAAAGGACTTAACTAGAAAATATACTGCGTCCATTATAGAGCTGTCAAAGACATCTGTAAAGCTTGCAACTGACAATAAAAGCAATTTACCTTTCGTGTTAATATGTATTGTATTCATGGCAAAAAAATTCGCGAAAGAAAAAAGAAACTTTAATCCTTTTAGAAACCTCAAAGAAGAAACTTCTCACGCGATACTTGCTGTGGCGCTTTTTCTCGTCGCAGTTTTCCTAGGTCTTTCAGCTGGAGGCAGAGCAGGAATAGTCGGCGTATACACATACGATATATTTGAGCGGCTTCTCGGTATTGGCTATTATCTTTTACCAGTTGTTTTGATTGTCTTGGGTATAGCACTTCTAAAATCTCTAAACAAAAGTCTCGCTCTTACGCAGACTATCGGTGCGCTCGTGCTTTTTTTCTCAGCGCTTGGAATTACAAATTTACTTTTTCCTACAAAAGGTGGCTGGGTAGGAAATATCATTTCATACCCGCTTGTAAAACTTTTTGATACCACGGCGACCTATATTATTTTGAGTGCACTTTTTATCATTTCAATACTCGTCATTTTTGATACCGCATTTCATATGAGTCTCTTAAAAGCTCTTTGGCACAAACTCTTTGGCAAAAAAGATGCTCTCGTAGGCGCGATGAAAGAAGCTGTGATAAAAATCGCGACGAGTGAAGAAAAACGTATTGAAATACCAAAAGCACAAGAACCCGAAGACCTAAAAAAAGCTTTGGCAAAAAAATCGCTGAAAGACGATGAAGAAAAAGAATTCGGTTTTAGACCTCTAAATATCAGCACGGGGAAAACTTATATTCCTCCCCCACTTTCACTCCTTGAAGTAGACCGCGGAAAACCCGGTGTGGGCGACATAAAAGCAAATGCAAATATTATTCAGCGCACACTTATGAATTTTGGTATCGCGGTAGAAATGGACGAAATATCTATCGGACCGTCCATCACACGCTACGCACTAAAACCAGCTGAGGGCGTAAAACTTTCTCGCATAGTAGCACTCCAAAATGACCTGTCGCTCGCACTCGCGGCTCACCCACTGCGTATTGAAGCACCAATTCCGGGAAAATCGCTCGTCGGTATTGAAATGCCAAACAGCACAAAAACCACCGTCGGTCTCGGCACACTTCTTTCTGCGCAGGAATATCAAGAGTCCGACAAGTCGCTACTCGTCGCTCTCGGAAAAATAATTTCTGGAAAATCCCATTTCGCAAATTTTGCAAAAATGCCACATCTTCTTATCGCGGGCACGACGGGTTCTGGAAAATCTGTAACTATTCACGCTATCATTACATCTCTTCTTTATCGCAACGGTCCAGAACAGCTTAAATTTATAATGATTGATCCAAAACGTGTGGAGCTCACCCTTTACAATAAAATCCCTCATCTACTCACGCCTGTCATCACAGATCCAAAGAAATCCATACTCGCACTCAAATGGGCGGCAAAAGAAATGGATAGGCGTTACGACATTTTGGAGAGTCACGGTGTCCGCGACATAGGCTCGTATCACAAAAATATTCTTGAGCCAGAACTACATAAAATGCGTGCAGGCAAGCCGACAAAAGACGAAGATGGCAACGTGAAGCTCCCAGAAACAATGCCTTTTGTCGTCGTTATTATAGACGAGCTCGCAGACATAATGCAGGCGTATCCGCGAGAGCTTGAGTCTGCTATTGTCCGCCTCGCACAGATGAGTCGTGCAGTCGGTATTCATTTAATGCTTTCCACACAGCGACCGTCTGTAAACGTCATTACTGGTCTTATCAAAGCCAATATCCCCGCTCGAGTTGCACTACAAGTATCCTCTCAAATAGACTCTCGCACGATTTTAGACACAGGCGGTGCAGAAAAACTTCTCGGCGCAGGAGATATGCTTTATCTTTCTGGTGAAATGTCAAAGCCACAGCGTATACAGTCTGCTTTCATTTCCGAATCAGAAGTAAAAAATGTTGTGAAATATCTAATTGACCAATACCGAGATGAAATCCCGCAAAATATAATTGACTTCAACAATAATCAGGGCGGAAAAAATGCAATCTTTTCAGATGGAATAGGTGGCGATGATGACGATGATGACCTTTATGAAGAGGCGCGCGAAATCGTCATCTCTGCTGGAAAAGCCTCCACGTCATATCTACAGAGAAAACTCCGCGTAGGATATGCTCGTGCTGCTCGCCTCATAGACATGCTTGAAGAGCGTGGTGTCGTGGGCGCTGGATCGGGAGCAAAACCCAGAGACATTATCGGGGCAGAAAAAGTGGAGGAGGCGTCAGAAGTGGGTGCGAGCAAAATGGACGATTCAGAAAGTGAGGACGAAAATGTAGATGACGATGAAGTGAAAATTGAAAAAAGAGGTGTGGACGACGATGACGAGGGTGTCAGAGAATAGAGTATAATAAATGCAACACAAAATGATGACCAGTTTTAAATCCACCATAAAAATAGTCTCCCTAGTCCTCGTCGTTCTTTTTATTGGTGGCTACTCTCTTTTTGAAGCGAGGAATATAATCTCTGGACCAAAAATTGAAATTTCCCAACCAATAAACGGAACGACAACAGAAAACCCGCTTATTGATATAAAAGGAATAACACAAAACGCATCGTCAATCAGTCTCAATGACAGACCGATAACCGTAGACAAAGAGGGAGCTTTTAACGAAAAGTTGCTCCTCTCCCCCGGCTATAATATAATCAAGCTCGCAGTATCAGACAGATTTGGCCGACAAAAAGTAGAAATGTTGAAATTGATACTCACTTCAAATAAATCTCTTGGGTTAATAAAATCGCAGAAGATAAATTAATAAGCAATATGGCAAAAAAAATAGTAGCATTAAAAGAACATGGTTTAAAAATAGAAGATACGCTCAGAGAAATAAAAAATAAGTTTGGTGACGATTCAATAATGAAACTTGGCGACAAGCCTCACGTGGACGTGGACGCAATATCCACTGGCTCTATCGGACTAGACGCGGCGCTCGGCGTGGGTGGATTGCCTCGCGGAAGAATTATAGAAATATTTGGTCCAGAATCATCTGGAAAAACAACTCTGTCGCTTCACGTCATCGCAGAAGCTCAGAAAAAAGGTGGAGTGTGTGCATTTATAGATGCAGAGCACGCAATGGATCCTGAATATTCAAAAAAACTCGGCGTCAAAATAGACGAGCTTCTCATTTCCCAACCCGACAACGGTGAGCAAGCTTTAGAAATCACAGAAAGTCTGGTGCGTTCTGGGAAAATAGATGTAATAGTGATCGATTCTGTCGCGGCTTTGACGCCGAGAGATGAAATAGAAGGAGATATGGGTGCGCATCACATGGGAAAGCAGGCGCGACTTATGTCGCAGGCTTTGCGGAAGTTGACGGCAATCGTTGCGAAAAGTAAAACTATCGTCATTTTTATCAATCAAATCCGTATGCAAATCGGCGTAATGTTTGGTAATCCAGAGACAACTCCCGGAGGAAAGGCGTTGAAGTTTTATACATCTGTGCGTATAGATATAAGGCGTATAGCACAGATAAAAAAAGGTGAAGAAGTGATGGGTTCTAGAATCCGCGCGAAGGTTATAAAAAATAAAGTGGCGGCGCCTTTCAGACAGACAGAGTTTGATCTAATGTATAACGAAGGCATAAGTCGCGAAGGTGAAATCATCGCGCTCGGAGAAAAACATGGGCTCATTTCAAAAGTGGGTGGCGGAAGTTATTCTTACGGCGAAATGAAACTCGGACGTGGATATGATGCAACACGACAATTTTTGAAAGAAAATTCAAAAGTCGCCGATGAAATCTTGAAAGAAATAAAGAAAAAATTAGAGAACCAAGAATAAAAAATAGAAAATAAAAAGCACTTAAAAAGGGTACGGATTTTTTGAAGCTTAAAAAATCCTGAAACGCTCGGCTCGACAGCCTCGCGACCCCCTTTTTAAGTGCTTTTTATTTTCTATTAATGATTTCAAAATGGTTTCAAGTAGACTTTTACTCTTTCCTTTGTTAAACTCGTTTGTATTATGTTGGAATACAATGAAATCGTAGAAAGAAAATATGTCGTGCTAGATGGCGAGCCGTACGAAGTGCTCACTTCGCACGTTTTTAGAAAACAACAGCGAAAGCCCGTAAACGCGGTCAAGCTCAAAAATCTTATCACTGGAAAAGTAGCCGAGCGTTCATTTCACGTTTCTGAAAAAGTGGAGGAAGCTGACATTTCTACAAAAGAAATCAAATATCTTTACACAAACAAAGACGTTTTTTGGTTTTGTGAGGCGGGCGACCCTAGCAAACGTTTTGAAATAGAGGAAAAAATCCTCGGCAATGGAAGTCAGTTTTTGAAGCCAAATTCGCTTGTTCCTGCGCTCATTTTTGATGAAAAGATAATAGGTGTCAAAGTGCCTATAAAGATTGATTTAAAGGTCACGGAGGCGTTTCCTGCGGTAAAGGGCGACACTGCCAAGGGCGGCAACAAGCAAGTAAAAGTAGAGACCGGCGCGTATGTGACGGTGCCAATGTTCGTAAAAGAAGGCGATGTAATACGCGTGAATACTGAGAGTGGTGAGTATACTGACAGGGTGAATTAGGGAAAGTGGGGTTATTTTCTGTCGGCGCATGCAACCGTATTTATGTGCTTTGTACCCACCAGTTCATCATTATCAATAGGAGAAACCGGCGTATGGGTTATCGTACAAACAACATTGTTTTTTGAGTATCCATGTTGCCAACGGAATGTTCCGTCTCCACCATTCAGGCTGTCTTCAACAAAACCTCTACTTTTCAACTCTTCTTCAAACGGAGAAACGAGAACCGAATATTGATCAAATACAGTAAAACTATATCCGTAATAAACTACTTTTGTATCTACTCCCACTTCCAGCCATTTGAGACTAACGTCGGTAAAATTTATATTTTTTATATTTAATTTTGACAGTATTTCATTCATTAAGGTATAAGATTCAGTGACGAACTGACCTTCCACGTTTATATGTTGCTGTACCTTTAGCGACGATAAAATTTTTGTAAAAATTTCCCCTTCTTGGCTTGGAGGAATTATGCCCGGAAGTTTGAGATATGTTTGGTGATCTGCGACTATCATACTAAACTCGGTTGCAAGAGCGCGCGTAATAACAAGAGTTTTGGTCGGTGAAATAGTCAAATAGTAAATATATTCTCCACAGCTTTCTATACTACTTTCAATTTTATACCCGCTCCAAGAACCTAGAGTGAAAGGATTTTTTGAAACGTAATTCCAGTCTGGCCAGCCATTGTTTTGTATGTAATCCTTGGGACTTTTATTAACTATCAAAAAAGAAACATCAAAATCCGTCACTTTTTCTAAAGGTGGAGCATCGCCTTTAAAATCACATGTGTCCCTGTGTTTGTAGTCAACTGAATGACTTAACGTAACAGTGTCACCAGCTTTTTTTACCGAAAGTATTGTTGGATATTCAAATGAAATACCTGTGTCAGAATATTTTTTCCACGCAAGATTTTCGTCTTTTGGTGTTTCTGTATTGGAAACAACTGGGGCTTGAACTTTTTTATTTTTATAAACATAAACGCCACCACCCACAGCCAATAAAACTAAGACTGCCAATAATGGCACAATAAATCCTTTTTGTTTTTTCATATTACTTTAACTATACACCAATAGCTGATTTCGAGTAACAAACACCGATGTATTTATTTTCTTCCTTATAGACAAGAAACTCAATTACTCCCTTATCCTTAGTATTTTTTTGACGTTGAATATTCATAGATTTATATTATAACATCTTTTTTGCCCAAATCTAAAAATAACAACTACCTAGAAACAAACGGCAACAGACCCATAAATCTCGCGCGCTTCACCGCAGTCGCTAGCTGGCGCTGATATTTTGAGCTCACTCCTGTTTTCTTTTTTGCCATGATTCGGCCGTGCGGATTTAGGAACTTTTTAAGAATATCCACATCTTTATAGTCGATATACTTTATATTATTTTGGGTGAAAAAACATTGTTTCTGCATAAATTTATTTTTATTGTGATTTTATTTTTGCGATTCTCGCGACGATTCTTAAAATGGTATGTCGTCTGGATTTATCTCTTCAGATGGATACTCTATAGTATCTAGGGCCTCTTTGGCAATAGGTGCGTCTTCCCCGCCTTTTGCTCCAGAAGCACCCGCACTACTTGCACCACCAGTCGCGCCAGCCCCAGCACCTGCTCCTGCGCTACCAGCACTTCGTGGTCCAAACTGCACTCGGTCGGCTACTATTTCTGTGCGGTATTTTTTTACTCCGTCTTGACCGTCCCAGCTACGAGTTTGCATTCTTCCTTCCACAAGCACAGAGCTTCCCTTCTTTAAATATTGTCCGACTGTCTCTGCTTGTCTTCCAAAAACTACAACGTTGTGAAAATCCACACTCTCTTGCTTTGCGCCATTTTTATCTTTCCAAACACGATTTGTCGCGACACTGAAAGTAGAAACCTGAATACCAGACGGTAAAGCTTTTACTTCAGGATCGCGAGTAAGATTACCTATAACTAATGCTTTGTTTAAATACATAATTTTTTTTAATTTATCACAAGAGCTTCAATACTTTTATCCATCTCTTCTTCGTCAACTTTAGTTTTTTCTACGAGTTTTTCACCAGATGCTTCCACTGCTTCGTCGGCTGGAGCCACAACACCTTCTGCCACTTTTCCGCCGGCGCCTTTTTGAGCTTCTCTCTCACTTACTTTTGACGCCATGAGAGTGCTTTCTTTTACGGTTTTGATAAATAGTGCACGAAGAACTTCGTCTTGTGTTTCAATACTTTTTTTAATAGATGCAACTTCGTCAGAAGCGATTTCAAACTTTATCCAAGCAAAATATGCGTGATCAAAACTCTGATTCTTTGTGTCTATTACTTTAGACATTGGATAATCGAGTGCACGCATTTTTGGAGCTTCTTCTGCGATGATAGAGCTACCTTTTTCTACGATAACTGCGTGGAGCTTGGCTACAATAGCGCCGAGCTTTTCTTCTGCGATAGTAGGCAAAAGTAAATATCCCACTTCATAAATCGTGTGAGATTCTTTGCCTGTTTTTTCTGAAACTTCTTCTGTGGACATGTAGCGATTAGGTTATCACAAGTGCCTCGTTATTGCAACATAATACTGGTCAAGGAATTATAAAGAAAGGTTAAAGTTTAAACACCCGAAAAGTGTTTGAAACTAGGGCTTTTTTGACGGTTTCTAGGCTTTCGCCTTTTATTTCGGCGATTCTTTTGACGACTTCTTGTACGTAAGCAGGTTCGTTTCTTTTACCTCGATACGGCACTGGTGTAATATATGGACAGTCCGTCTCCGACATAATCATATCCAGCGGAGTGTTTTTTATAACTTCGTCGTAATCGTGAGTAAAAGTAATAACTCCTGTAAATGAAAGAGTGAAGCCAAGCGAGAGAAACATTTTTGCTTCATCGGTCGTGCCTGCGAAAAAATGCACGTTGCCTTTTACTTCTGGATACTCTTTTAAAATATCGTAAGCGTCTTTGTATGCACTCGCACTTTTTGGCGCGTCAGTGCTTTGTGGCGCGCTTATGTCTTTTTGTGGCGCGTTTCTGATGTGAAGCATCAAGGGCTTGCCGAGTTCTTTTGCGAGAGCTATTTGTGCGATGAATGCTTCTTTTTGAATTTGTGCAGTCGCGGGATCGGCGCGAAAATAATCCAAACCACATTCTCCTATCGCAACCACTTTTGGGTCGCTTGCAAGTTTTTTATAAAAATTATAATCAAATGTTTCTCCACGCGAAGTAAACGCTTTCCCTTCCACACCGAGCTCTTCTTTATCATGATAAGAAGCGCTCGTATGTATTGGATGCAAACCTACAATAGCGTAAACACCATCGCCAGATTTTTTTGCGAT
Source organism: Candidatus Parcubacteria bacterium (assembly GCA_009691505.1). Taxonomy (GTDB): domain Bacteria; phylum Patescibacteriota; class Minisyncoccia; order Phycocordibacterales; family CALRHW01; genus SICJ01. The sequence goes on from SICJ01000007.1 coordinate 9,912, forward strand.
TTCTAGCGCAAAAGTTGAGGTCTCTTTTTGTGTGCCAACATTTATCATCCAAGTTTTTTGCTCGCGAGCGCGCGAAATGACCGCGTCACGGTCAAGTGAAAACGCTTCAAAGTTGACGTGGGAGTGAATATCTATAAATTCAGGTAAAGCCTCATCGGGCATATTTTTATTTAATATTTTTATTAAAAATTTTTCTGCACAAATACTAATCCTTTCGCGCGAAAAGTGGCGTGGACGGCATTTTATTTTGAGCGATAGCCGAGCGAATTTTTTCTGCTGTTTGCGGAATAATCACATCTAGCATTCCTGCGATAGTGTAAAGACTTGTAACCATTTCTTTTATAAGCCCGAGCGCTTTTTCTCGATCGGTTTTCACAAGCTTAAATGGCTCGGACTGCTGGATGAAAGAATCCAAATCGGCAATATATTTCCACGCGACGTCTGTGGCTTTCTGGATTTCAAAAGCATCAAGAAAATCTTTAAATTCTTGAGGAATGGCGTTTTCGCTATTTTCGCTCACCGAAACAACCGGCTCCGCGAGATGTGTTTCCGCCATTTTCATAATTCTACTTGTGAGATTGCCGATTCCATTTGCAAGATTTGCATTATAGCTTTCTTTAAATTTCTCTATTGTGAAATCACTGTCTTCAAAGGTGCTCACTTCGCGCGCGAGAAAATAGCGCAGTGCATCTGTGCCGTATTCTGAGACGATTTCTTTTGGATTTACAACATTACCGAGTGATTTTGACATCTTTTGCCCAGCACTCGTAAGAAAACCGTGAATGATTATTTTTTCTGACGGAGCTAAATCTACAGCCATGAGCATCGCTTGCCACATTGCCGACTGCTGTCGTAGGTTGTCTTTTCCAGCAAATTGGATAACATGCCAGTACCACTCAAACTTTTTCATATCGCTCGGCCAGCCGATAGCAGACACGTAATTTACCAAAGCATCAAACCACACATACATTACCTGCGTGTCATCGCTTGGTACAGATATTCCCCATGGCATTTTTGTTTTTAGGCGAGAAATACTAAAATCTTTAAGTCCGCTCTCTACAAACGCTTTTATTTCATTAAATCGCGACGCAGGAATGACAAAATCAGGTCGCTCGCTGTAAAGTGCTAGAAGTTTTTCTTGAAATGCACTAAATTTGAAAAAATAATTTTCTTCTTCAATCAGCTCAATTGCAAGACTCGGATGAAAAACGCACTTGCCGTCCACAAGCTCAGAGTCTGTTTTTTCTAGCTCACAACCAATGCAATATTTTACGCTATAATTTTTTTTGTAAATATACCCAGCCTCAAAGCATTTTTTCCAAAACGCTTGTGCAGACTTTTTGTGCGACTCGTCAGTCGTGCGGATAAAATTAATGTCGCTAGACAACCCAAGCTCGCCTATCAAATCACGAAACTTTTGAGAATACTCGTCCACATACGCTTGCGTATCTTTCCCCTGCTCAAGCGCTTTTGTATGCACTTTTATTCCGTGCTCGTCTGTGCCTGTATTAAAAAAAACATCAAAACCGCATGCTTTTTTATATCGCACGATGATATCCGCATGCACTATTTCAAGCGCAAAACCAATGTGCGGATCTGAATTTACATACGGAAGAGTCGTCGTAATGTATGCTGGTTTTTGAAACTTTCGCTCTATCATAGGAGTTATATCTGTGTCACTGTTGCCTCAGAAGAAATCTTGTCCTGTTCAAGATCATTTATGAATTCCATAATAACAGCGGCGAGAGGAACAGATAAAAGTAGCCCCAGAAAACCCCCGAGCTGTGCTCCAGCAACAAGAGCAATGATGACAATAATCGGAGAGACCCCAACGACTTTTTTTACAACAAGTGGATAAATGAGTTGATTTTCAAATTGTTGAACAATAAGAAAGAAACCGAGAACAATAAGCCCGAGAGAAAGACCACCGTCTACAAAACCGATAAGTACTGCAGGTATTGCCGCTAAAATAGGGCCAAAAAGTGGAATGAGTTCAAAAAGACCAGCGAGCATCGCCAAAAGTAGTGCGTGTCTAATACCAAAAAGAGAAAGTCCTAGATAAACAATCACCGCAATAATAGCAACAAGTATGAGTTGTCCTTGCATCCAAAGACCTATCTTTACTTCTGCTCTTTTCCACAGACCCACAATATATTTTTCATATCTTCGCGAGCTTATTATTTTCAAAAACTTACCGACGCCATTTTCTTGCACAGAAAGATAAAAAGAAAGAATAATAATAAGACAGAAGTTGAGTAAATTACCAAACACAACACCGATGGTGTTCCAAAAACCTCCAGCGAGTTTTGCGATAATTTTTGAGCCTTCGTTTGAAAAATTATCAAAAGTAAAAGTACTAGAAAGTTGTTTAAATATTGGCGCTGATTGAATGAAACTATTTTCTTGTATAGTCTGCGAACCTTTGTCTATATATTGAGGAAGTGTGGTGATAAAACTAGAAGACTCGTTTAAAAGTGGAACGACTAAAAAATAGAAAGTACCGATAATAATAGCCGCCATACTAAAATAAATGACGATAACAGACGGTAAGCGCGGAACTTTGCGCGCGATAAACCATTTTGTAATTGGCTCAATAGATGAAGCTACTACTATAGCTGCAAGTAGTACAAGCACTAAATCCCGAAGCAAATAAATGATTACGAAAAGCAAAATAACAACAATCGTTTTTACAACGCTCGCTGTGCTTATATGAAAGGTAATGTCTTCTCTGTCTTTTGGCATGGCTTTATCATAACAAAAGGAAACCCCTTTTGCATTAAATGTTTAAAGTAAGGACGCGGGCGAGGTCTTCTTTGTCGCAATGTCCGATAAAAGCGGCATTTAGACTTTTGTCTTTAAAAATTTCCCCTGCGAGACGCTTGATATCTTCGCCAGTGACTGCGCTAATTTTTGAAGAGATCTCATCTGGAGTGAGTATTTTTCCCTGTAAAATATCTTGCATCCCAAAAAAACTAGCCACCGCATCTGACGTTTCCAAATCTAAATACAAACTTCCGAGCAAATATTCTTTTGTTTTCTCAAGCTCGGATGGCGGGACTTCTGTCGTTATAAATTTTTTAAACTCATCTAAAATAGCCGTGACGACCTCGCTGACTCTTTTTGTATCAACTCCAGTAGAAACGACGAGAAGTCCGTGGTCGGTATAATCATCTATAGAAGCACGCACATAATATCCCACACCCATTTCGTCGCGAAGTTTTTGAAAAAGACGACCGCTCATTCCCCCGCCGAGTACAGCACAAAGTACGCGAAGTATCGGCATATCTGGGTGATTTACGCCAAAAGTACGCACACCGAGCACGAGGTGCACTTGGTCGGTTTTTTTATCTAATAGCACGAGCTGGGGTTTTTCCTGCTCTTCTTTTACTGCAATTTTCTGATGTTTTTCATTGTCTTCAATCTTAAATAAGTCGGCGATGTTTTTTGAAACCTCATCTTCTTCAATGTCACCAGCAACAATAACAGTCGTGCCTTTTGCCACATAATGCTTTGCACGATAATTTATAAAATCGTCGCGTGTCATTTTGGAAACGATTTCCTTTGTGCCAGCAATATTCCAACCCGCTGGCTGATCGCCATACACAAGCTCGTTGAAAATATCCCACACATGACGTTGTGGTGTATCTTCATACATATTTATTTCTTCAATGATTACGCCTTTTTCTTTTTCAATTTCTTTTTCATCAAAAACAGGATTGAGATACATATCGGAAATAACATCTAAAATTTTTGGCAAATGTTTGGAGTGAGATTTTACATAATAGCCAGTGTATTCCTGCGAAGTGAAAGCGTTGTATTGAGCACCGATACTGTCCAACTCACGACTAATATCTATCGCGTGCGGACGGCGTAGAGTGCCCTTAAAACACATGTGCTCCAAAAAATGCGACAGACCGTTTATATCTTTTGTCTCGTATTTTGAGCCAGCTTGCGCGAGGACAAGCACAGTCACTGCGGGGTTGCCTTTCATTGGCACAGTGATAATACGTAAACCGTTTGGAAGAATTGTTTTTTTGAATGTCATTTTTTTATTTTAAATTTTCGCGGGTGATTAAATTATCTTCTTTGCGATTTCGCTCACCCTCACTCTCTCCTGCTCGCCTGTATTTCTATTTCTTATCGTCACAGTATTGTCTTCTAAAGTATCAAAGTCAATCGTGACGCAGTATGGCGTGCCGATTTCATCTTGTCTTCGATATCTTTTTCCGATGTTTCCGTTGTCATCAAAAACTACTGCACCAAAAGTCGCCTTGAGCTCAGCAAAAATTGTACGAGCTTTTTCTACGAGTTCTGGCTTGTTTTTAAGTAAAGGAAAAACGGCGATTTTCACTGGTGCGATATTAAGCGGAAATTTTAAATACGTGCGTGATTCTCCTCCGAGCTCGTCTTCGGTATAAGCTTCACATAATACAGCTAGAAAAGTTCTATCTACTCCAAAAGACGGTTCTATGACGTGTGGGGTAAAACGTGTTTTTGTTTCTTCTTCAAAATATGATAAATCCGCGTCACTTTCTGAGCTGTGTTTTGATAAATCAAAATCTGTACGATAAGCCAGACCATAAAGCTCTTTTTTACCAAATGGAAATTCATATTCAAAATCAATAGTTCGTTTTGAATAATGCGCTCTGTCCGCAGGAGCAACCTCAAGCTCACTTACATTTCCGCCAGCAAGACCGATGAGCTTTAGCCACTCGTGCATTTGCTTTCTCCAATACTCAAACTGCTCTTCCCAATCTTTTTTGTGAAAAAAATATTCTATTTCCATTTGTTCAAACTCTCGCGTCCGAAATACAAAATCTCGCGGAGCTATTTCGTTTCTAAACGCTTTTCCAATCTGTGCTATACCAAAAGGAAGTTTTGGATGAAGAGAATCAAGCACGTTTTTAAAATTAACAAAAATACCTTGCGCAGTTTCTGGACGAAGATATGACACAGAAGTGTCATCTTCTGTCGCACCGACGTGAGTTTTAAACATCATATTAAATTGTCTTTCTGCGCCTAGCTCGCCTTCACACTCAGGACACTTTTTTTTGTCTTCCAAATGATCTGCGCGAAATCTGCGTTTACATTTTTTGCATTCTACTAGCGGATCAGAAAAACCACTGACATGTCCGCTTGCTTCCCACACCTTTGAATTCATTAAAAGCGCGGCGTCTACGCCATATACATCTGTCCTATTTTCCACAAACATCTTCCACCACAGATTTTTTATATTATTTTTTAAGGTAACGCCAAGTGGTCCATAATCAAAAGAGCCTGCCATACCACCGTATATTTCTGAACCTTGAAATACAAAACCTCGCCTCTTGCAAAGCGACACCACTTTTTCCATCAGATTATTTTCTGCTTTTTTTTCGGCTTTTTTCATTTTTATTACTTTACCACAAGATCGTCTTTATCGTTGAATGTTGGGTCTGTAAAAATATTTGTTGATAGTGAATCTTTTACAAAAGTCACATCCTTGCCTGTAAATTTATCTGTGCCCTTAAAATTCATATCATTTATGATATCTGGCGACAAGCCCACCTGTGCGAGACTTGGCAAAAACGATACCTGAAAAGCCACCTCACGCGGAGCACTTACAGTACCCACGCCCGCTTTTATTTCCCCTGGACTCCAAACTATTTTATTTGTATCTTTGTTGTATAAGATTTTTTCAGTGACAGGACTTTTTATATCAGTAAAAGTAACATAAGGCGGAAGCGAAGCAGATACTGAAACATTGCTCAAATCATTGAAAGCATTACTAAGTGCCCAAAAAACCGTATAAGTCGTCTCTTTTTCTGCTTTTGGCGGAATACTCCCCTTGTTTTCAAAGGGGCCAACGGAGTGCATTATACGTGGATTAAAATTTACATTCGTTGCAACTTTTATTTTTTGAGAAAAATTCTTTCCAATATTTTCTCCAGCTTGTGTGCCAGAAAGTCTAGACGCATTTATATTTACATTTAGATAAATCTCTGGATTACGCAATGACGCGAGAGTTTGTGACGATATACCAAGCGTACTAAAATTAAAATTAAAACTCCCTGTCTCTCCTGGGCCTATTTCTGAAAGCACCGGCGCACTTCTTTTGTCCCAAATTATTTTATTAACCAATGATTGATAAAAACCAAACTGGTCAGAATTTACACTGCTACGATTGAGCGCATTGCCCGCAAAGGTCACATCTATGGAAGCATTTTGAATGCTTGTGGGCAGATTGTTTGTCCATACGATATCTCCAGTTACAGGCTGACCGATTTGCAAGACAGGATTGTCAGAAAAATCGCCATTTATAGCAAGTTTAATATCAAAAAATGGCTTTTGAATAAGAACGGTTTCGGCTTTTGAAATAAAATCAACGCCAATGATCTTTTCATCGTTTGGATTTGACGTGCCAGCATTAAATCTAAAAGTTTTTTCTTCGTCGTTTTGACCAGTCATTTTTCCGTTTATGGTTATGATGCGTTTTTCTTTTGGGTTTAGGTCGCCAATATTCCAGACATTGTTATCAAAAGAAGGCTTTGGTGTAGCATTTGTAAAAGTAAAACCAAAAGGATAATCAACTTTTGTTAATAAATTTTTTATTAGAGTGTTTGAGTTGGAAGTCAGAGTGACAGTCAAAGACATGTCTTGATTACTATTTACTTCTTTTGGATAATCTACAGAAAAAAGTACCGGCGAAGAACTTACAGATAATTGATAACTTTTTTCTTTTGTAAATTTTGCATTTGAACCACGCACTTTATAATCAACGCTCACTTTTATATATTTTATATCATCTTTTTCACCAAACAAAACGGCTTTCACTGTTTTTGTTACACTTTGACCAGATTCCACACTACCTATATCTACTTTTCCGCGACGAAGCTCTATTGAAATATTAGCGGGTTCACGAGTGCCTAAAGGATATTCTATGAGAAACTCTGCACCTTCTAGTGAAACATTATTGTTGTTGGTGAGCGTCAAATCAAATACCAGTTCCTCTCCACCGCCGATAGCAACAGGACCTTTTATAATAATATCTACATTTTTAGAGGAAACGGTGTTGAAACCACCATAAGAAACATACACAAAAGTAATGATGGCTAAACAGAAAAAAACTATTGAACCGATAAAAAATTTCCTAAAAAAACCGTCTCTATTTTTTGGTTCTACATATTCTTCTGCAAGTGTCTCTGCGAGAGAATCACCAGCGCGCCAGCTGGGAGATACGTCATAAACGGGTTTGGTAAAAACTCCGCGTTTTTCTTCACTTTCGTGTGGAGTTCTAGAATACAAGTCACGCTCCTTGCGATCTATTTTACCTTGGTCTTTATTTAGAGCCATATAAGAAAAATTATACCACAAGACAGGCTCTATAGTTGGCTTTCTTTTATAGCTCTGTTTATTTCTCTTACGGCTGTCGTGCGATGATTATTCATTTCTAAAACGAGATTTTTATTCCAATCGACAATATCAATAAATGGAGCGAGAGATGAGTTGGCCATAAAATATCCCAGATTGTGCACAATGCGGAGCATCATAATGCATTCGGTACTACGCAATTCTTGCTCTGTAAAATCGTTTTTTTCAATAAAATCAAATCCTGTTTGAACAATATCAAAAAGCTCGGTGTTTTTTTCTTCGCCAGCAACGAGTTTTTTTATGAGCGACAAAGCGTGAGCGCAAACTAGAAACTTGTGTTTGTTTTGCGCAAATTTGTGATGAAGGTTTTTCTTTGGGAGAGCGCTGGTGATTTTCCATTCGTGTTTTCCACGAACAAAAGAAATAGACGACAGGCAAAAATCGGCAAGCCCATAACGGAGTTTTGATTTTATTTCGCGCACCGAACGCGCACTCGCAAATACAAGCCCAAAGTCTCGTGTAAATACTTTAAAAAATAAATTTGCTTCGCCAAAAGGATGACTACTGAGTACAAAACCGTCTGTTGTATAGATGTGGTGAGCCATTACGTGTTGCGTATTGCACGATTACTTTATTTTTTCTATTTTAAATATAAATTCTGATTCACCGATTTTTAATTTTTCTGCACCGTCGTATGCGTGCTCGGACAAAATTTCTTCACTTAAAACTTCTTTTATCAACGCCGTGGCGGAAATCTCTTTTTCAAACTTCTTGAAAAGACCCAAGCCAACTTTATTTGTCGCTACATATAGTCGCGCTGTGTCGCCTACTGTAAGCATTTCTTTTTTGCGGAGTTCTTGGATGTGGCGAATTATTTCTCGGCAATCACCTTCTGATTTTAATTCGGCAGAAATCTCTGTATCCAAAACTGCATCATTCGTGAGCGACGCATCAAACGCAACTTCTTTTACATTTAACTCATCTGCGATGAGAGCAACGAGCTCATCTCTGCCAGCTAAACGCGCACTTTTTAGAGTCACTTTTGCGAGCGGTTGTCGCACTTTTATGCCGGCTTTTGCACGAAGTTCCAAACCAATACTTGCAAGCGCGCGCACTTCCGCCATTTCTTCAAGCAACATCACGTCACCGAGAGCTTGCATTCCTATCTCTGGCCAATCTTCAAGATGCACGCTTTCACACGCATTTGTTTCTCCGTGGCTTACTTTTTGATAAAGAATTTCAGCATAAAAAGGCGTAAATGAAGCCATATATTTAGAAAGCTCACGCAAAATATATTTTGTCGTCGCAAGTGCAGACGCTTTGTCGGCGAGGTCTTCTGATTTAAATCTGTCGCGAGAACGCCGTACATACCACGTAGAAAAATCACCGACAAAATCTCGTATTGATCTTCCTGCTTCAAAGATATTATAAGCATCAAGAGCTCTCGTGCCCTCACCTATCAGCTGATGCAGTCGTGCAACTATCCATCTATCCAAAACATTTTTACTGTCGTTTTTTGCGCGCACATTTTCGTCCGCATACATTTCATAAAAGGTTGCGACGTTGGTCAGTAGATTGAAAACTTTTTTCACTACTTCATCTACGGTTTTTTCATCAAAGTTTTTTGCTTCGCCGGGTTGATTGACAGTAAACATCCAAAGACGCAAAGCATCTACCCCGTATTTGTCTATCATTAGCCACGGATCTATCACGTTGCCGACAGATTTAGACATTTTTTTTCCTTCTCCATCTAAAATATGCCCGAGACAAATTACATTTTTATAAGCTTTGCCTTTTCCTGTAAGCGCACCTATTGCGTGCAAAGTATAAAACCAGCCACGCGTCTGATCTACCGCTTCGCAAATGTAATCTGCGGGATAAGCGAGCTTTTGTGCGGCGTCACCTTTCGCGCCGTCCTTTTTCTCAAAAGGATAATGTATTTGCGCAAAAGGCATCGCGCCACTATCAAACCAAACATCAAGCACTTCTTTTACACGCGTAAGTTTTTCGCCATTTTTATCGCGGAGTTCTACTGCATCAATAAAAGGCTTGTGTAAATCAATTTCAAAATTTTCATTATGCGGAAGTGCGCGCCAATCTATTTCGCGTGCCTCGGCGTTTTCAAAAGCAGAATCTTGGTAATGTTCTATTATTTCTTTCACGCAGTAACCATGCGAAGAAAGTGTGATTAAGTTTAGCGGTCCGCCATGACTTACAATTAAAATAGTTTTGCCTTCATATTGCTTGTCTATATCGTACATAAAATCACATGTACGCAGTCGCAAGTCGCTGGGACTTTCTATTTCTTCTTCTGCTGAAGAGTTTGGATGTTTTTCAAATCTATCTTTTATACTTTTAAATGAGGAGATAAATTCACTCCACGTTTTTCCATTCCATTTTTTTCCTAGATGCGATTCTCCGAGCCTTTTATCTTCCACGATTTTCCCTTTGAAACCTAGCTCGTGGGCGATTATTTCAGCCGTTTCGCGGGCACGCTGAAATGGCGACGTGATGATGAGGTCAATTTTTTTATCCGCCAGTTTATCCGCTAAAAGTCCGCCTGCTTCTTTTACCTGTTTTTGTCCAAGTGTGGTGAGTGGATCTTTTTCTTTTAAATCGGAACTAATAACAGCGACGTCTGCATTTGACCCCGACTGACCGTGACGCATTAAGATAAACTTATTTCTTTGTGGAATCATTGCCTTTAACTCATCCACAGAGCCAATCACTGTACGCTCACCTTTTGCGTTTTCCCAAATAGGAAGCGGTGTTCCCCAATATCTTTCACGAGAAATAGCCCAATCTTTTACTTCGCGAAGCCATTCACCAAAACGCCCTTCACGGATATGCTCTGGATGCCAGTTGATAGTTTCATTTTCGGCAACCAGCTCGTCACGCAAAGCCGACATTCTGATGTACCAAGAATCACGCGCGTAATAAATGAGCGGAGTTTTGCATCGCCAACAATGCGGATATGAGTGTTTTATATTTTCTTGTTTAAAAAATAAATTCTTTGATTTTAAATCACTGATGATGTCTACATCAAGAGTCGGTTTTCCGTCTTCATTTTTTTCTTTCACAAAACGACCAGACAAAAAATCCATATCTGGCAAAAAATGTCCGTCTTCTGATACGAGATGAATTTTTGGTAAACTTTCGCGTGTGCCGAGTTCAAAATCATCCTGACCATACATCACTGCAGTATGCACGATTCCTGTGCCGTCTTCTGTTGTGACAAAATCTGCGGGATAAACTTTATATGCGCGAGCAAATGCTTCTTTACTTTCGGGATTTTTATCCGCGAATTTTTGCGTGAGATATGGGAAAAGTGGTTCGTATTCTATGCCGAGCAAATCTTTTCCAGAAAAAGTTTTAGAGATTTTCCATCCATCGTGACCGCCAAAAACTTTCTCTGCAAGTTTTTCCGCTAAAATATATTTTGTATTTTCAAAATCAACTTCTATGTAAGAAATATCTTTCCCCACAGCAAGCGCCACATTCCCCGGCAAAGTCCACGGTGTCGTCGTCCATGCGAGCAAATAAACATTATCGCCAGGTAAATTAATTTTCTCACCATTTTTTACTTTAAACTTCACATACACCGACAAATCCTTCACATCTTCATAACCCTGTGCTAGCTCGTGCGAGGACAAAGCCGTTCCACATCGCGGACACCACGGCAAAACTTTGTAATCTTTATAGAGTAAATCTTTTCCGCCGACCCGACGTTCCGAAACAGTCTTCAAAATATTCCACACAGACTCCATGTATGTTTTTTCATACGTGATGTATGGATTTTCGCGATCAATCCAATATCCGCTTCGGTCGGTAAATTTTTCCCACAAATCAATCTGTTCCCATACATTTTCTCTACACTGTTGATTAAATTTTTCAACGCCGTAAGCCTCAATTTCTTTTTTTGATTTTAGACCGAGTTTTTTTTCTACTTGAATTTCTACTGGTAGACCGTGAGTATCCCATCCACTTTTTCTGTTTACATGAAAACCTCGCATTGTTTTGTAGCGAGGAATAATATCTTTAAACGCACGAGCTATAAGGTGGTGAAGTCCTGGCTTTGCATTTGCGGTCGGCGGGCCTTCGTAAAACACAAAATCTCCTTCTGGCGAAGGCTTTTTTAGTGATTTTTGAAAAATATCGCGCTCGCGCCAAAACTCAAGAATTTTTTCTTCGTTTTGTGCAACTTCACTTTTTTCCGCAACTTTCTTGTCTTTCATATCAAAATACTAGCATTTTTGGACGTTTTTACAAAAAAGAAACCTTTTTGTATTTAAGGGTAAATTTAACAAACGGCACTTTGCGGTTACCATTAACCTTACCAACGGAACCTTGTATGAAAAACCGTCCATGCCACCACCACTAATTATTTCCATAAATATTTTTAGGTTGTATCTAATTCGTGATCTTATTTCATCACAGAGCTTTTCATACCAACTATTTCTTGATTTTTTGAAGCTTTCTTAAAGCGCTCTTTTAATGGCCGTGACCATTAAAACTCTCGCAATAAGGGTTGCGAGCAAACTATCCAAAGCCGTAACTTTCGATTTCTCGTCTGCTTAAAATATTATATCAAAAAACAACCCCCCAGTGCACGAAGCACTGGGGGGCGATGGTCGGAATAAGAGTCCAAGATTCAAAGGGACAAAGTCCCAAGGACTAGCGTCAGGAGACAAATTTGCGAACCGCAAGGAAACGATAACCGGAACCCCAGTTATAGTCGAACCGACGGAGGGAGAGGGAGCGGTGGATGTCCCGCAAGGCACCGTCCTCGTAGAGGAACGGCACGTAGCGGTGACCATCAACCTTAACAACGGAAAGAGCCACGATTGGGAACTGACGTTGTTCGTCCGGGTTTTTCTTGCCGGAGGAGAGCAGGTGTTCAATCTTTGCTGGTTCCCATGGATTATCCTTGTCGTCGATCTCAATCAACCTGATCGCGCCTTCCGACGTGATGTTGCGACTGAAATGGAAAACCCGCCGTTCGTACTGAACGATCCCCTGGCCCTCGATCGGGAAACGCTCGGGAGTGATGTCGCTGTTGGTCAAGTCGTAATTACCGGAAGTAACCATGAACTCCAAAGTTTCATCGAAATTGACAGTGAGGATGTCTGGACCATAAATGATCTGGCTCAAACCGAGAAACTCACGAAAACGAGTGCGATCAGGAATACTTCCCTGAACCGCGGCCTCCGAAATGTCGGAAAGACAACCGCTTTCCAGAAGTTGGCTCTGAAAGATGGGACCGGTAACACCTTTTTTATTAAACTGGTCGTAGGCTTTGGCTAACTGTGACTCAGAAATTGAATTCGACATTAGTAACCCCCGAAACGCCAGTCTGCTTTTGCAGGTGGCAGGTTTGCTAAACATGCTACAAGCGACACGATGTCGCCATAGCCTAGAAAGCCCTATGTTTAAGGCCCTTTAGGCTATGGCGAGGTTTGCAAATTGTTTCAAGGTTCTATCTTTTGCTACTATACACCTATTGTGACTTTGTGTTAATAGCAGTCTAATTATTGGGGTAATTTAAAAACTCTCCACCCACACAACCTCATAACTCTCAATCTCCTCCCCTTCGCCTTTTAAAATAAATTTAGCGCGGAATTTTTTGCCGGCGATAGCGTCGGGAAGCCAAATCTTGTCATCTGTCCACATTTCATCAAAAGGAATTTCGGAAATTGTAAACCACTGCGGGCGCATTTCTTCACTCTCGCTTGGCTCGCCTTCCCATTTTGTGCAGAAAAATACGTGGACGAAAAGTTTTTCGTCGCCTTTCTCTGGGAAAATAAAATTTATTTCGCCGACTTTTTCTAAATCGTCTGGATTTATTATGACGCCAATTTCTTCTTTTGCTTCGCGCACAGTCGCAGCTCGCGCTGTTTCCATTACGTTAAGCTTGCCCCCAACACCGTTCCATTTCCCCACACCAAAGCCTCGCTTTTTCATTGCGAGAAGTATTTCGTCGCCACGACGCAGAAAACATAAGTTTGCGAGTTGCATAAGAATGGTGCTTAAAAGATTAAGTTGTTTTGTTCTCTGTGCTATTTTGTATTTTCAGATTCTGAAATTAATTCCTTAGTAAGTTTATCTACAAAATTTGATCTTTTTCTGGAATTTTCTGCAAAACGACCAAAAGAACCCTTTCCAAAAGTTTTCTCAAGTAATCTAGAAAGCGGAAGCAATCTACCAGTAAAATACGCCATAGAAAAAACCTTAAACACGTCTTCGCGAGTCTCAAATTTGTCTTTGTTTTTAATAAAAACCTCCTTAATCATTGTCAAAAACTCCACACGCTCCCCAACATAAGCGGCGGCGGGGCCATTTGGATTTAATAAGAATTCAATCACCACTTCGACTGCTGGTCTTTCTTTTGTATTAATATTCTTCTTCATTTTGTCTCCATCTTCTGTATATTTTTTAAATTTCTCACTTAATGGCTTAATGTTGCTGAAATATTTATTCATAAAACGTCTTGCCAATTCTTCAGTTACAGCCTCATTTACGGATAGAAAAAAGTTGTTTTCTTCAGGACTTTGTTCTCTACCCTTAATTGATATACCCGAACGGCGGGTACGAATTTCTGTTTCTGTGGCGGCGTTTTTTTTGTGTGCAACTGTAAGACTTGCAAAAGAATTGGTGTGCATTAACTCGTGTGTCAAAACATGAGCCGTCTCTAAAATGTCTTCCTTTTCTGGAGACGACACAACATCTATTCTGCCATTAAGTGTTTGATAACAACCGCCAACAGTTTCTGAATGTTTCAAAAGGATATTGCCGGCGTTAATTTCTGAAGAAGTTAAAATGTGAATTTGATCTATTGAAGTAAACCTGGCTTTTTCTCCTCCATATTCTTTTACAAACTCTGGAATTTTTTTAAGGATTCCAAATATCATCATCTCCTCTTCGGTTGTTTTCTCACGTTCAGATTCTTTAATCTCTGGTTTTTCCTTCAATATTTTTTCAGCGATATGTAGTCTTAAAAGCTCGGCCTCATGCTCGACCGGTCCGACCACTTTATCAAAACCTGGGTGTTTTTTGTCAAATCCTTCCATGTTGTTATTTTATATAAATTAAAAATCTAATTACATCTTCTCTGGCGCTTCAATTCCGAGGAGCCACAAGCCATTTTGCATCACTGTTTTGAAAGCTTGAGTAAGTGCAACGCGATATGGAGATGAGTCGCCTGCTTCTGCAATGATAGGTGTGTTTGCATAATAACTATTGAAACTTCCAGCGAGCTCGGTGAGATATGTGACGATAAGTTGTGGAGCAAATTCTTTTTCTGCACGCTCGGTGATGTCGGCAAATTTTGCAAGCATTTTTTCTAGTTCGCCTGCGGTGTCGACGTTTTTGAAATCCGCAGAAACCCCCGCTTCTTTTGCTTTTCGTAAAATTGAACATGCGCGCGCATGAGCATATTGCAAATACGGACCAGAGTCGCCTTCAAATGAAAGTGATTTTTCAAAATCAAAAATAATATCTTTACCAGATGATTGACGAAGAATAGAATATTTTATTGCACCCACAGCTACCTGCGACATAATATTTTTTTTCTCTGTGTCACTTAGCTCCCTGTCTTTTATTTTTTCATACACGAGTTTTTCTACATCTACCATGAGCGACTCGCCAGTGATAATATTTCCTGTGCGAGAAGACATTTTTCCACTGGTAAAACGAAGCATTCCGTGACCGATGTGTCGGGTTTTGTTGGCAATTTCTGCATCTACAAACTCTAGTGCTTTGAGTACAACTTTATAATATTCATTCTGCTCATTTGCCGTCACGACGACAGACAAATCAAAATCTGCTTTTTCAAATTTCATTTTACTCAGACCAAGCTCTTTTGTTTCATAAGTCGGCAATCCTTGAGAATTTACAAACACGCGAGTATGAAGACCGTATTGTTCCCCTTTGAAAACAACAGCGCCATCGCTTTTTTCAAAAACATTTTTAGCCAAAAATTCTTCCACAATAAAAAGTCCGCGCGGAGCCGTCTCACTTTCAAAAAAATAATAATCAAACTTTGTGCCGAGCTTTGCGTAAATATCTTCAAAATGGTCTAGGCTCACTTTTCTTCCCCAATTATAAAGCTCCACCACTTTTGGATCTGATTTTTCGTAAATGGTTTTGTTGAGCGCGTCAATTTCTTTTTTTGCACTTTCGTCGTCTGTATACGAGCTAGAGCCGTGCACATAAGCACGACCTAAAAACGCAGATTTTTTTGTGAGGTCTTCTTGTGTGTGAGGCATTTCACTAGAAAGCTCCATCATTCCCCATATCGCTTTTGCCACTTGCAATCCTACATCGCCTTGATAGTTGGCACGTTTTACCGTCGCTCCACTCCATTCCGTAATACGTGCAAAAGATTCACCGATAGTGTTGCTCATCAAGTGACCGATGTGAAATTCTTTAAACGGGTTCGGGTTTGTGTATTCAAAAAGAATTCGTTCGCCGTCACGCGTAGAGTTTTTTCCAAAATCTGCGCCGGATTTCAAAATATCTTCTACAAGCTCGCTGAAAAAAGTATCAGAAAGATAAATGTTTATAAACTGCCCAACAACCGCTACGCTTTTTATGTATTTATTTTTTTCTAAGTCGGCAAACGAAAGCGCGGAAATATCTATCGCTTTATCTTTCACAAAAAAAGAAAAATCGCCATTTTTTAAATCTTTTGGGTGCGATAAAAGCGTGCCTTCGGTGTCCACGCCTGCTTTTTCCAATCCCTTTTTAATTATTTCTTTAATGTCTTTCATGTTATTTTTTTGCTCGCCGATCGCGTATTTTATTTCCCTGTACTTCCAAATCGCCCTTCACCACGCGGAGTTTCTGCAAGCTCGGTCGCCTCCTCTATTTCTACTGTCTCCTTTTTTTGAATAAGCATTTGCGCTACCTTGTGTCCCTTTTCAAAATTATACACCTCCGCGGAAAGATTTATCATACCTACCAGTATTTCTCCACGATAACC
>SICJ01000008.1 GCA_009691505.1 Candidatus Parcubacteria bacterium
GCTTCTAGTTGTTCTGCATTTAGATCTTCTAAATATGTTTTTTTGATGGAGTTTTGTATCACTGAGGCTCACTATATCACAACAATTGATGTCCACAGGCTATGCACATATCGGTTGACGGGAATAATCCCTAGCGTATAATAGTGAGATACCCAGATGACCGGCCGATAAAAATAAATGGCTCTGTGAAGCCATTTTACCACCCCGGGACGATTTTATCATTAATCTTAGGCTTATTTTACACTCGTTTCATAAACTCGTATCTCGTTTTACCGCTTCTAACGGCAAAATATCTAGATATAGGGCTACAAAAGTGCTTTTTACGGGTCTTGCATTTGCAGGGTTGGTTTTTGTTGCGGTTGATTTTATTACTCCGCCCATAGCTCATGCTGGTTTTTTAAATGTAGTTTCTGCTTTTTTAACCTCTGATAAAGTAGATTCTTCTTTGAGTGAGAGCAAGTCAAGTTCTCAAAAAATGCAACTTTTAGAAGCACCACTTAGTTTTAATCTAGCAGTAGGTGGTGGTGGAGTGACCATAATAGATTCAAGTGCACTAGAATCTATCGGATCTATTGGCACAGATATTTACATTTCTCCAGATCAGATTAGTTTGTATGTTGTGCGAAAAGGCGACACTCTTTCGCAAATCGCAGAGATGTTTGGTGTTTCTACCAACACGATAGTTTGGGGCAATGATTTATCAGGTAGCACTATTTCTGTTGGTCAGACACTTGTCATTTTGCCTATTACTGGGGTTCAACACACAGTGAAAGCTGGCGACACCATAGAAAGTATTGCTAAAAAATATGGTGGAGATGCAGACGAAATAAAAATTTTTAATGATATAAAAGCCGGCGCAAAGCTTTTGGCGGGTGATGTGATAGTTGTTCCAGGCGGCGAAACGGCTTCTGTTCCACTAAAGGCAAATACTACCTCAAAAAGTATGTTGTCTACTTCATACGGAGCGCCAAAAAATCCTTTGGCTATGCGCGCGGTGTCAAAAGGATATTATATCCGTCCATTGGTGGGCGGAAGAGTTAATGAAGAGAGAGGTGTCCACGGATACAACGGCGTTGATGCAGCCACACCGCTCGGCACTCCTATACTCGCTTCTGCTCCTGGAGTAGTAATCGTTAGTAAAAACAGTGGTTGGAATGGAGGATACGGCGTCTATACAGTTATTAGTCATAGCAACGGTACTCAAACATTATATGCTCACCTTTCAAGCGCTATCGCTCCAGTAGGTTCTCAGGTTGTGCAAGGTCAAGTAATTGGCCGAAGTGGAAGCACAGGAAATTCTACCGGCCCACATCTACATTTTGAAATTAGAGGTGCAAAAAATATATTGCTTTAATTTGTCGCGTACTCGGAGCAGTTTAGATTTTTTTTGGGCGGTATTGCAGGGCTTCTAATAAATGTTTTGTTTCTATCGTCGCCGACTTATCCAAGTCGGCGATTGTTTGCGCCACTTTCCAAACTCGATGATAGGAGCGCGCAGACAAGTCTAGTCTTTCTGCGGAAGAATTAAAAAATGACAAAGTTTCTTTTGAAAGTGGTGAGATTTCTATCAGACGCTTGGTCTGCAATTGTGCATTTGTTTTTATATTTATTCCATACTTTTCAAATCGCCTTTTTTGTAGTTCGCGCGCGTCTTCGACGCGCGCTTTTATTTCCCGCGAACCTTCTCCGCCACCCTCTTCGCTTAGACTTTTGTATTCTACTTTTTCTACATTAACCCATAAATCAATACGGTCTATTATCGGCCCAGATATTTTTCTTTTGTAATTAATAATGTTGAGTGGCGAGCATACACATTCTTTCCCCTTTACGTTTGCGTATCCGCACGGACAAGGATTCATTGCGGCGATTAAAATAAAGTCTGCGGGAAAATGCGCTGTGCCTTTTGCACGCGATACAGTGATTACTTTTTCTTCAAGTGGTTGTCGCAAAGAATCTATCACTCGTCTTTCAAACTCTGTAAATTCATCTAGAAAAAGTACACCTCGGTGCGCGAGAGTAGCTTCGCCGGGTTTTGGTATGGCACCTCCACCCACAAGTGAAGAATAAGAAGCGGTGTGATGTGGCGCACGAAAAGGAATACGCGTGACGAGTGTGTCATGAAGCGCGCCCGCGACAGAATGAATAGCGGTCACTTCAAGCACTTCTTGAAAAGACATTTGAGGAAGTAAATGACAAAAAGCTTTTGCGAGCATTGTTTTTCCTGTACCTGGTGGCCCGCACATGGCGAGACTGTGTCCGCCAGCTGCCGCTATTTCTAGTCCCCGCTTTGCGCCCTCTTGTCCGCGAATATCTTCAAAACCATATTCACTTTTATATTCTTCATAAATTATTTTTGTTTCGGGTTCGGGTGTGAGCGGTGTTTGCGGATTCTTTCCTGTTTTTTTACTCAAATGTTCCACAACATCTATTAGTTTTTTAACACCAAAAATATTTATTCCAGAAATCAACGCAGCCTCTTCTCTGTTTTTATACGGCACAAAAACTTCTTCAAAGCTTTTCCTTTTCGCTTCTTCTACAAGCGGAAGAATTCCCGGCACCGCGCGTAGCTCACCATCTAGCGACAGCTCTCCGATAAAAATTTTCTTCGCAGGATTAAAATATATTTCTCCTGATGCCAAAAGATATGCGAGTGCAATAGGCAGGTCAAATGCAGGCCCCTCTTTTTTAAGATCGGCTGGAGCAAGTGATATTGTCACTTTTTGATTTTTTTGTTTTGGCGATGTAAATCCTGAATTTTTTATAGCAGCAGAAACGCGGTCGCGAGATTCTTCTACGGCTTTGTCTGGCAGTCCAACTATTGTAAAGCAGTGGAGACCGTTTGAAATGTCCACCTCAACATCTATAATGTGCGGTTGTAAAATACTAACTTGCGCGCTGTGAAGTTTTGAGAAACCCATAAAACAAATGACTATTTATAATCATTCTATTCAATCACAGAGGGGATAAAGATATTCTAAAGATTTGATAAAGTCTTAGATAAACAAAAAACAGAAAAGACCTAAAAAGGGGGTCGCGAGGCTGTCGAGCCGAGCGTTTCAGGACTTTTTAAGCTTCAAAAAGTCCGTACCCTCTTTAGATCTTTTCTGTTTTTTGTTTATTTACAATTTATATTGTTTTGAGAAACACCTACTTCATATGCTTCATGCAAGTGTTTGCCGCAGGATTTGCTTCTAGTCGTTCTTTTTCAATAGGTTCTCCGCTCACAGAACATATACCATAAGTACCTTTTTTTATTCTTTCTAGCGCGCCGAGTATTTCGTTGTAGCGAATCTCCAGCTCTTTGAGTATCCCGGCATTTTCTTCATAAGTTTCCAATCTATACGCCGCTTCATTAGCGTCTCCAGCGAGAATATCTGATGATGGTGGCGGTGTCGCTTCCCAATCACTTGGATTTTCTGGATTGTGAACGCCCACAGTCTTGAGCTCGCTTTCTACTAGCGCAAGTTCTTTTTTCAATTCCTCTTTAAAATGATTTGTGTTTATTTCTATCATATTTAAATAATAACAGAAGCCCTGTTTAGTGCAAAGATTTTGAAGCCTCAAACCTTTTCAAAATTTCTTTGAAAGTGCTTTCGTTGTCCACAATAAAAAGCGTTTTTTGATCAATAAACGAATACATCATCAGTGTGTCGCCTTGATTATTTTTCAGTACTCGCGTGTCTTTATTTTGCACGATTACGTCTTCAAAATTTTTGAGTGGCGTCGTAGCGACTCCACCAGTATTTATAGTATTTTCTGTGATTATCGTATCTGTTTTGTTTATAAAAAGTTTCAAGTCACTGTACATATTTTTTTCCCACGCGAGCATTCCTTCAAACGCTCTATCAAAAGAATCAATTTTGACAATGAAAAATGCATGATTTTTATCTAGCGTATATATTCCCGCAAACATTTTTTTATTAAACGCTCTAGTGAGTGATGTCGGAATGCGTGATGCAAAAGATTCAAAGAAAGTATTGGCACTTGTTTCTTCTGTTGCGATAGTAGTAATACTTGTTGTCGTCGTGGTATTTGCAACCGTTTTTATTTGTGTAATAGAATCTTTTGGATAAGTGTTATTTAAAAAAGCAGACATTTTATTTATTGTTTGTAAAATAGAAAGACCGCTGATATCAAAATTATTTTGTTGATTACTTGGTAAAAAAGTACTTATGACAACAGGCTGTGTTTTTATGACAGGACCTTCTGCTTTCAAAAAATATAACCAAACCAATACTACAATGCCGACAAAAATGAGGACGATACTTAATGCAGTAAATAAAGCGCTGTGAGAGTGATGTTCTTTTTGCGGTAAAAAATATTCTTTTCTCGGCGCTATCGCTGGCGGAATAATCGGGTTTGAATGCAAAACATAAAACGAAGTTTCTTTTGGTGCGACTTGCGCGACTTGTGCAACTGGTTCTGTTGGAGTTATTGTTGGTTCGTAAGTTTCGTAAGTTGGCGTTGTGTTTTGAGTAGATGCAAAAAGTTCCGCTTCTTTTTTTGCAAGCGAGCTTAATTTAGTCGGAATAAAAATCTTAGGAATCGCCACAGATAAAGGTGTCGTTATCGGTTTAGAAAAATCAACGCCACCATTTTCAGCTTCAGATTTTGCTCTAGCTTCTGCTTCCACGCGTATTTCGTCCCTTCTTTTTTCAGCGAGATTTACAGAAGAAGCCGAGACCTGATTTGCGCGAATCATATCGGCGATATCTCTTTCGTATGTGCGAAGTGGCTTGAGGATAGCGTTCGCTTCCTCCCTGCTTGCTGTTCCAGAAATGTTTGGATTGTTTGGTTTTGTCGCGTCTTGTGGTGTTGTTAATTGCGGTTCCATATTTACCTAATTATAGCGGAAAAATAACGGAAAACATAAACACCTTTTTATTGTTCAGAAGAATTTTTGCCCGGTTCGCGTCCAAAGTTCATTAAATATTTTCTTGGATTGTCGTCTAAGTCTATAAAATCGTCAGCGGTTTCTATGAGTTTTGATGAAGAAGATTTTCCAAAAGCTACTACTTCTACTTGGCAACCTTCGTTTATTCTTAAATATTCAAGAAGCGGAATAAAATCTCCGTCGCCTGATACGATTACAACAGTGTCTAGTTTTGGCGCGAGCTGGATTGCATCTACCGCAAGCCCCACGTCCCAGTCTGCCTTTTTTGCACCACCAGAAAATATCTGGAGGTTTTTTGTTTTTGTTTCAATGCCCACTTTTCCGAGCGCTTCAAAAAAACTTTTCTCTTCCCCGCTTTCTGTTGTGATCACATACGCTACCGCACGGATGAGTTGCCGTCCCGCAAGTGCGTCTTTTACTACTTGTCCAAAATTAACTCTCGCTTTGTATAAATTTTTCGCACTGTGATATAGATTTTGTGTGTCTATAAAAATACCAACTCTCTGATTTTTGTGTTTGATTACTGTCATATAAAAATGTTAAATAAATTATTAAAAAAATGCTGTTATTAAAAAATGTCACCGAAAGTCGCCAGAACGCTTAAAAAATGAAACCAAAACTGTCCCGCAAGTTTTCAAAGAACGAAAAAGCAACCAATCGGTCGCTTTTTCTAAACAATCACGCCCTATTTTTCATATCAAGCTTCTTCATTAGAGCGTTAAATCTTTTTGCGCTCTTTTTTTGAAGATACTTCATTTGAGTTTGTCGGTCGGCTACCATTTGGAGAAGCCCACGTCTTGAGTGGATGTCTTTCGTGTTTTTCTTCAAGTGAGCAGCCAATGCCTCTATTCTTTTACTCAAAAGGGCGATCTGTACTTCAGGAGAACCAGTGTCCACATCATGGATTTTGGCTTCTGATATCACTTTTTGTTTTTTTGTCTTTGTAAGCATTGTGGGTATAAATTAGCATAAATAGGGTAATTTTGCAAGGGGTTGGGTAGTTTTTAGGTAAAAATTGTTTTTTTGTATAAAAAATACCCGCCAAATAACTGCTCGTTGGCGGGGACTGCTCAGCTCTGCCTAAATCATGGCAAGCCTCGCGACCATAACTCTTGTATATCTAGGGATAGTATGGTGACTTCCTTTCGACGAATGCCTCTGATATCAGTCGCATGAGTGGGCAACTTAACTACGCGACCTATCTGGTTTTTTGACTTCTCTACAAGAGAGTCTAATGTCAGTTGGGTTTAGTTCCCAACCCAGTGAGGACGGCAGACCAGTAACAACCTCACAATTTTATAGTAACACCCCCCACATTTTTTGTCAAGCAACTTAAGGAAGACGCTTGAGGTGTGCGTTTTTGATTATGTTACTATAATACCAACGTCGCAAAATAATTTGCCCGCAAAAACCACTCATGAGCATCCCCATTTCACAATTTAAGCGCGAGTTTCTTGAGTATTTAGAGATTGAAAAAGGCCGGAGTCTCAAGACTATCACCAATTACGAGCACTATTTGGACAGATTTTTTGAATTTTCCAAGGTAACATCGCCTGAGCAAATCACCGATTCCGTTTTGCGCGAGTATCGTCTATGGCTCAATCGCCAAAAATCTGGCACGCGCACCCCGGGCTTGCAGGGCGTTACAGAAAGTTTAAAAAAACGCACGCAAAATTATTATCTCATCGCTTTGCGTTCTTTTTTGAAATATTTGGCGCGACGGCATGTGTCTTCTTTGCACCCAGACCAAATAGAGCTGGCAAAAGTCGCGGAGCGTCAGATAGATTTGATTTCTCGCGCCGAGCTAGACCGACTGATAAGCGCACCAGCTGGCGACGATGTGCGTGCACTGCGCGATAAAGCGATTATTGAACTTTTATTTTCCACCGGTTTGCGTGTGTCGGAACTTTGCTCGCTTACGCGCGATTTAGATCTCGGTTCTGATGAATTTTCTATTCGTGGCAAGGGTGAAAAAGTACGCGTCGTGTTTTTGTCGCCAAACGCAAAAGACGCTTTGAGAAAATATTTAGCAAAACGAAAAGATATGGACGAGGCACTTTTTGTGCAGTTTAAGGTGGTGCCTAAAAAATCAAAAGAAAAAAATGACACAAAAAATGGCAGTGGTGAAAGTGGTGGCAGTGGTGGCGACGCAAGTAAGGCTGAAAAAACTAGCGTAAAAACTCACAGCAACAACGCTCTTTCGGCCAACTCCGCCATCACTCCACGTTCTGTGGAGCGACTTGTAAAATACTATGCGATAAAAGCTGGTATCACAAAAAAAGTGACCCCGCACGTGATAAGGCACAGTTTTGCGACGGATTTACTGCAAAACGGCGCGGATTTGCGTTCGGTGCAAATGTTGCTCGGTCATGCCAACATCGGCACGACGCAGATTTACACACATGTCACAGATAAACAGCTTGGTGAGGTTCATAAAAAGTTTCATAATAAAAGCGGGCGATGAGATTGCACGATAAAATTAAAATAAACAAGATAGCAAAACAAAATGGCCACAAAAAATAAAAATTCAAAAAGTTTAAAAATAATTTCTTGGAACGTAAACGGGATTCGTGCTTTTTATAAAAAAGGTCAATTTGATTGGCTTGTAAATGAGTCGGCTGATATTTTTTGTTTGCAAGAAACAAAAGCCAACCCAGATCAGCTCACGGCAGAAATATTGGCACCAAAAGGCTACCATTCTTTTTTTGATTTTCCGAAAGAGAAAAAAGGTTACAGTGGGGCCGCGATTTACAGTAAAGTGAAGCCAAATAAGGTGGAATATGTGATGGGCGTGCCTGTTTTGGATAACGAGGGCAGGCTTGTGGCGGCGTATTTTGATGATTTTGTGCTTATAAACGTCTACTTCCCCAACGGCGGTGGCGGACCAGCGCGTCTCAAATATAAACTAGCTTTTTATAAAGAATTTTTGTCATATATAGATAGATTGCGCAACAAAGGTCATCGTGTGATTTTTTGTGGAGATATAAATACCGCACATACAGAAATAGATTTAGCACGACCAAAAGCAAACGAAGAAAATACTGGATTTTTGCCGATTGAAAGAAAATGGATTGATAAAGTGATTGAACACGGATACGTTGACGTTTTTAGATATTTGTATCCGAATAAAAAAGACGCGTATAGTTATTGGGATATGAAAACTTTCGCACGCGAAAGAAATGTGGGTTGGCGGATAGATTATTTTTTTGTTTCGTCTGATTTGATGCCAAAAGTACAGTCAATGGAAATGCTGGATAAAGTTGTCGGCTCTGATCATTGTCCGATTGCGTTATATTTAAAGCCCTAGTTGAGCCGTTTCACACCGTACTCCGCGGGTGTATTTTTTAAAGGACAGTTATCCACATGTGTGCTTGCGTAAAATGTCTTTTATGTGTGTTATACTTTTTCTCAGAACAGAACAAGTCTCTTTAGCGATTCTCTTCGCGACACATAAAGGACAAGTTTACTTTGCTCTTTCGAGGTAGGCCACCTCAGTAAGATCGTTTGGTTTTAAATAGTCACTGAAAATATATATCCACACTCCACAATAAGTAAAAGGATATTGCTTCACATTATTAAATTCTGAGCGCATTCTTTCAACCGCTCAAGCATTCACGAGGATTGCATGGGCGGTTTTTTATTGGTTGGTTTTTTATAAAATTTCTGCGAAAAAGTTTGCCAAGAATTTGTGCAAAACTTATTTCACGTGATACTTGTCACGAATTTCTTTCAACTCTTTTTCATCTTCAATTTCTTTTTTTTCTTTGCCTTCGTCGCCGATTTTTCTCAACTCAGTTTCTGAAAGTTTTGCGAGTTCGCTCGCCTTTTTACTCAAATAATCCAGCGTATTTAGCTTGGGGTCTTCTAGTACTTCTTCCAATAAAGCGTGTAAAATATGGCCTATTTTAGGTCCCGCAGGGATTTTTGCACTCGCCATTATTCCCTTTCCATCTATCGCAAGCATACCCACAGACACGGGGTCGCGCATCACTTCTTCCACCATTGATTTGTATTTTCTGAGGCGATAAGGGTTTTCTTTTGGGCGTCCCGTGCCGATACGATCGCAGACTCGCAGGTTCATAAGATCCCAGACATTTTCTTTTCCAACTCGACTTATGAGTCGTCGCACTGCAGATAAAGTTATTTGTTCTGTGTCAGAAAAAAACATATGCCATCTCACGAGCTTGGTGACAGTTTCGCTTAAATCTTTTGGAAATCGTAGGTCGCGCATTATTTTTTCTGTCATTCGTGCGCCAACAACTTCGTGTCCATAAAAAGTCCAATCATTTTTTACAGCGTCGCGTCTGCGAGTTTTCGGTTTTCCAATGTCATGAAAAAGTGCAGACAACCGAATGTGTAAAGGCCATTTTTTGTCCGCAGAATGTTGCAGGGTTTTCATGAGGTGTGTCCAGACATCAAAAGAGTGAGCTTGATTTTGTCCTATACCCAGAGCCTGCTCAAGCTCAGGGACGATATATTTTAGAATACCCAGCTTTTGAGCCATTTCTATACCCAAAGCAGGTGTATCTGAAAGAATGATTTTAACAAACTCGTCTCGGATGCGTTCTTTAGCTATTTTATTTAGTATATTAGCCATTTTTTTGATGGCTTCTTCTGTGGACGATTCAATCTTAAAGCCCAATTCAGCGTAAAATCGCACCACGCGCATTATACGGAGGCCATCTTCGCCAAATCTTTCCTCAGGCGCGCCGACAGTACGAATAGTTCTTGCTAAAATGTCCTTTAATCCATCGTAAAGGTCTACCACTTTCCCTTTTGAATCCAGCGCTATGGCGTTTATTGTGAAGTCTCGTCTTTGCAAATCGTCCTTTAGATTTTTACTAAAAGTTACAGAGTCTGGGTGTCGGTTGTCAGAATAGTTTGCTTCAAAACGGTAAGGTGTGACCTCAACGACTTTTAATGTTTCATCTATTGTGTCCTCATTTACAATGCCGACAGTTCCGTAAGTATTTTCATAAAAAGTTTTTGGAAAAAGGGCGATTATTTGCTCTGGAATGGCGTTTGTCGTTACATCCCAGTCTTTTGGGGTTTTACCCAATATGAGATCGCGCACGCACCCACCAACCAAATAGGCCTCAAAACCAGCCTTTTCTAGGGCTTCTGTGACCTTGCGTATCTCTTTTGGAATTTCAAATTTAAAAACCACCGGCAAAACGTCTGACGTAGACTTGGTTGCGCTAGCTTTTTTAGTGCTTATTTTTTCTTTATTTTTCGGTGTTTTTTTCATGGTAGTCTCACTTTTGTGTTACCTAAATGACGGCAAAACAATGGCGACAAAGTATTGCTAAATTGTAGCCCAGCTTTTGATTTTTAGCCAATTTAAGGTATTATGGTCTTTGTTTACGTTTCTTGTTTTGCTCCCTGTTTAATTTAGCGTAAGTTCCCTTTGCTCTCGTAGTGAAATGGATATCATACCGGTCTTCGGAACCGTTGTTGGGGGTTCGAATCCCTCCGAGAGCACAAGCTGTTTGTCAGCAAAAGTTGGTTGCAGTATAATTTGTTTTCGGTAAGACTTTATCATTTCTTTATAATTACATCATTGCGGGTATGGTTTAGTGGTAGAACACGTCCTTGCCAAGGACGAGACGAGAGTTCGATTCTCTCTACCCGCACCTTAAAGACTCTTTATAAAAGACTAAAGACACGTTGAATGTTTTGAAGGACACTCAGAGCATTTTGCCCTTTTGTTTTGTCTAAAAGTTGCTAAAAACCCTTTAAACTGGGGATAACTATGGGGATATGTGTATAAAGGACAGTTTTTTTGTGTCTGTAAAGGACTGTCTTTCATATAATATGGCTAAATATATGGCTTTTATTAGAAAAACGTGAAATTTGAGTAAAAAATAAGTTTCACGTGAAACAATGTTACATATGAAACATTATGTAAGTTTAGAAATATATGAATACAAAGACAAACACAAAAATTAATACCAAAAACAAGCTTTTGGTGGGTGCTTTAGGTGAAGAAATTGCCTGTAGATTCCTAATCAGCCATAAGTACGATCTTTTAGACCGTAACTTTCGCCAGAAATGTGGCGAGATAGATATCATTGCCGAGAAAATGGGCGTTTTACACTTTCTAGAGGTGAAGACTGTTTCACGTGAAAGGTCACGCTCCTTTGCGGGCGGAACCAGTGGTGACGTTACTCATGAAACATCTAGCCTATCTGGTCACCGACCTGAAGATAATATGCATTTCCGTAAACTCCAGCGCTTGGAGCGAACAATTCAGATTTATCTCGCCAAGCGTCGTGTTCCACATGAAACACGTTTTCAAATTGATGGGGTGACTGTGTATCTTCATCCTGAATGCCAAAAGGCGAGCGTGAAGCTGATTGAGAATATTAATCTATGAAAAAGCTCATTAATATTGCATACATTGATGCGATAAAACTAGATAAGTCTTTAAGGGTTAGGCTCAAGTGGCGCTTAGATTACAAAAGGTTTCGTGTTTGGTTGAAAGAAAAATATAACGTTTATCGCGCTTATGTTTTTATTGGTCTGATTCCCAAACACAAAGACATTTACACCCATTTACAAGGTTGTGGCTTTGAGTTGGTTTTTAAAGATGTAATTTACGCAGAAGGAGTTGCAAAGGGGAACTGTGATTCTGATTTATTAATGAAAGCTAGCAGTGATTTTTACGAGGGTGATTTAAATAAAGCCGTAATTGTTACAAGTGATGGAGATTACGCACCACTCATTAAGCTATTATTTGGTCGTGGTCGGCTTGAAACAATATTATCACCAAGCACGTCGGACAAATGTTCGATTCTTTTAAAGCGCACAGGTGCACCAATTGCTTACATAAATGATCAACGTTCTATTTTAGAACTTGGTCATAAATAAAAAAACCCCCGACACAGACAAACTGTGTAAGGGTTTCTTTCGTGGTAATACAATTACTATATATAAAATAAAAAAATTGCAAGAAGTTTTTGACATTAAGCACACAAAATATATAATGTAAATATTAGATGTTATCGCCTCCCAGAAATGGGAGGCGGGTCTTTTTATAAAGGCCAAAAAGTTTTGAAATCGCAACTACTGTGCTAATATAACCTACATTGGTTTTGGCGGGTAACGGTTGGGTTTTTAGGTTTTTCGGGGCGTGGTGTAACGGCTAACATGCTTGTTTTGGGAACAAGTGACTCCGGGTTCGAATCCCGGCGCCCCGACATTTAGTTTTTGATACAATAAAAATATGAAGACACTTCTATACATGGGTATTACTATAAACGGATACATAGCAAAAGCCGACGGTGATTCGCAGTTTACTTCCGAGGAAGACTTAAAAAGTTTTTTTGACCACAGTAAAAATGCTGGGAACATAATTATGGGTAAAAATACTTTTATTGAAGCATCAAAGCAAGGATATTTTCCTTTTCCAGAAGCATTAAATGTGGTTTTGACTCATGAAAAACTTGATAATAAGTGGGGTCGAAATGTGTTATTTACAGACAAATCTCCAAAAGATGTTTTGGCATTTCTAAAAGAAAAAGGATTTGATACGGCGTTTATTGCCGGAGGCGGAAAAGTAAACAGCTCATTTATCAAAGAAAAACTAATCGATGAAATATATATTGATGTAGAGCCTGTGGTATTTGGCCGAGGAATTCCAATTTTTGCCGAATCTGACTTTGAATTTGAATTGAAGCTACTTGAGACCAAAAAACTTAATGAGAATACCATTCAACTTCATTATCAGGTCATAAAATAATTTGTAAATGGCATTCAAAAGAAAAATTGAAGACTTCGTGTGCGCGCACTGTGGCGTGGACAATTCCGGCAACGGTTTTACAAATCATTGCTACGCGTGCCTGTGGAGCATGCACGTGGACATTGAGCCTGGCGACAGGGGAGCTCTGTGCGGAGGAATGATGAAGCCGATTTCTGTGGAGGGAATTGTGGGCAAATATGACCTAGTGCACAAATGCGAAAAATGCGGACTGATAAAAAGAAATAAAGTGTGGCCACGCGATAATTTTGACGAAATTATCAAAATTGCGAAGCAGAAAAAGCCGTGATAGTATGACGTTTACTGCGACAAATTTGCGGGATTAATTTAATGGTAGAATGACAGTTTTCCAAACTGTAAGTGGGAGTTCGATTCTCCCATCCCGCACCAATAAGATGTGTGATAAGATTTATCTAATATGAAAAAGCAAAAAGGGTTTATTGTGCCAGTGCTTGTAGTGGTTATCGCGTTATTAATAATAGGTGGCGGATTTTATATTTATAAAAATAAGATTACTGGAAATTAGTCTGAAATAAAAGCTATTCAACAAGACACTGCTACAACAAAGGCCGAGTTGTTCCTACAACAGATGCAAAAAGATCTGAAAATTAATTTTGATTTAGACTACACAAAAGCGACAAGTTCTGCGAATGTACCAGTTGATGGATTCGGTATCGGATTAAAAGAATTGCATGGATTTGCCTGGCACCCCAAAGATTTTTCTAATATTTACCAGTACATTTCCAACAAAATGATAGAAGATGCTACTAATACTAGCGAAAAAAATACTGGCTATAAAAATGATTCTGTGGTTTGTCTGATAGGAGACGGTCTGTTTTGTGCGGATATTAATCAAGATGTTCCATCTCAAGTCAGAATACTTCCTGTAGATAATATTTTAAGTATGGATTCTCAAGAGCAGTCATTTATTGTTAGGTTTTACTCTGATTATGGACAGAAAAATATAAAAGTGGTACTTGCGAAAGATGCACGTATATCTTATGTACCTACTACAAAAGAAAGAGTCGTAATGTCTGAAGAGTCTGGAACATTTAAAAATTTTGTTGATGCGGTAAACGACATGAAAACCGTTAGGGAAAACGGTCTAGTTCTGTTAACGGGAAAGTTCGATAGAAATGTATTTAATTTAACAAAGCTATATTGGATACATTAGAGTTTGTTGATCTCCAACCAATACGCTTCAATCTGATATTTTTAAATCTTCCAAATAGCTCTTACGGGGACCTCACCCCATATTTTTCGAGACCTTGGGGGCACAGAATTATATAGAAAAAACATAATAAAAACACCTTCCTAGCGCTTTGGCGAGGAAGGTGTTTTTATTATGTTTTGGTGCTTATTTCACCGCGTCTTTCAACCCTTTTGCTGCACGGAATTTTGGAACTCGCATTGAAGGCACAGAGATTGATTCGCCTGTGCGAGGATTGCGCGCCTGACGAGCCGCGCGAACTTTTGTAGAAAAGATTCCAAGTCCAGCGATTGATACTTCGTCGCCTTTTTTTAATGTTGAAACGATAGAATCAATTATCATATCAACAACTTCTTCTGCTTGCGCTTTTGTTCCCGCCAATTTTGCGTGAACTACTTCTGCGATTGCTTGTTTGTTCATAGTTTTGTTGTTTAGGGTTAATTTATAATATTTAATAATCTAGCATTCATTATATAATAAGCCATTTTTCACGCAAGCGGGCAACCGTTATTTTACCGTGCAAACTCCACAAATCTGCTTTCGCGAATGATATTTATCTTGATTTCACCAGGATATTTTAGGTCGTGTTCTATCTTCATTGCTATATCTCTAGCCATATTTTTGGCTTCTAGCTCGGTCACTACCGCAGGAAAGACAAAAACGCGTATTTCTCGCCCAGCTTGCAAAGCGTAAGATTTTTCCACGCCTTTAAATCCATTGGCAATTGCCTCCAGCTCGCGAAGTCGTTTTAGATAATTTTCTACAGTGTCTCGTCGCGCTCCAGGACGTCCGCCAGAAATAGCGTCAGCCACCTGTACGATAATGGACTCAATAGTTTCATAAGGATATTCTTCGTGATGCGCTTGCATCGCTTTTACTATTTCTTCGCTCGCGCCAAACTTTTGCAAAATACGTCTGCCGATTTCTACGTGAGAGCCAGCAACTTCGTGATCAAGCGCTTTTCCGATGTCGTGAAGAAGCGCGCCAGCTTTTGCTACGGATACGTTTGCGCCGAGTTCTTCAGCCAGCATTCCTGCAATATGTGTCATTTCTATAGAGTGTTGAAGTACGTTTTGCCCGTAGCTTGTGCGAAAATGTAGGCGACCGAGGATTGAAATGATGCGCGGGTCTAGATTTAGCACGCCAGTTTCAAACGCCGCCGCTTCACCTCTATCTTTTATAATTTTATTTATATCTGCTTTTGTTTTTTCTACTATTTCTTCAATTTTCGCTGGCTGAATACGTCCGTCAGCGATAAGATTTTCCAAAGCGACGCGCGCTATTTGTCTGCGGACAGGATCAAAAGATGAAATGGTAATCGCACCGGGTGTGTCGTCCACGATTATTTCCACGCCAGTCACACGCTCAAACGCTTTTATATTTCGTCCTTCTTTTCCAATAATTTTTCCCTTCACTTCGTCAGTAGGAATAGGCACACTTGTTGTGAGCATTTCTGATGACACAGAAGTCGCAAGGCGCTGAATACTCGTCGCGAGAATGTCTTTTGCTTTTCTGTCTAACTTTTCATTACCA
Organism: Candidatus Parcubacteria bacterium; assembly: GCA_009691505.1. GTDB lineage: Bacteria > Patescibacteriota > Minisyncoccia > Phycocordibacterales > CALRHW01 > SICJ01. The sequence continues at coordinate 15,397 of SICJ01000008.1, forward strand.
GACATTTCTAGTTTTTGCATTCGTAAGAGAATATCTTCTTCGTATTTTTTCTCAACAATGTGAAGAAGCTCGTTTTTTGCAGATTCTTCTGTGAGCCTCGCGATTTTTTCTAGTTCACCCTGTCTTTCAACCAAAAGAGCGTCGGCTTTTTCTTTTGTAGCCTTTATTTCTAACACTCTTTGTTTTACGTGCTCAACTTCTTTGTCTATGTCTACCTGTCTTTTGTCTAAAAACTCTTCTTTTTTAATGATGCGGTCCTCCGCCTTTTTTATTTTTTCTTCTTTTTCTTTTTGCTCTATGCGTGATTCTTTAAGTATCTGTTCGGCTTTTGTGTCCGCTTCGGTGATGACTTTTTGTGCTTCTTCTTTTGCTTTTAGCTCTGCTTGTTTGATAGAGAGTTCCATTGAACCCTTTTTCCCGAGAGCGATAATGAGTCGCAAAAAATATCCGAATGCGATGCCGATGATACTCATGAAGCCTGCAAAGAGCAGTGCTGTTTTGAGTGGCATAATGTTTGAAAACAGTATGAACTAGAGTTTTCTTTTTTTGTCGCTGGTTTTACCGAGTGTCATAGTGTGAGTAAATTTAAAGAAAACCCAAAAGCGATACTATTTTAAATTAAAAATTTTAAATAAAATGGACACTTTCATAGTATAAGAAAATGGGGGATTTGTCTACTTTTTGAATAACTCCACCCACTTATGTTAAACCATTGAACCTGTATATTTTTAGCAGACCACCTCACTCTCTTGATAAGGTGTTTTGTGTATGTTAGGGTTGTGCTTGAATAGTTCTGGTTGGTCACGTTGGCTTACCTGTTAGAAATGCAAAAAACAAACAAACGGAGACATTCCCTTGGGAAATTCATCAACAAAGACTTATAGAAAAACTATCGTTATTATTCCGTTCCTCACTCTGTGGTTTATAACAATTGGCGTTTTTGCTATATCAGCATTGGAAAACGCCGCAAATTTCATGGAAGTCCCATTTTTGGGATTTGGAGAACATCCAATACTTTCTATGTGGTTCAGTTCGGCTGTATTTGGTGTATTGGGGCTTGTTTTTATTTTTAGTTGTAGGGTGAAAGACGCCGAGCGGGTGTCCAATTTTGTGTACGCACTCGCGTTTTTGATTCTTTGCATCGTTTCTATGTATGGTGATTCCTTGCCATATTTGACGAAGACTCTGTTTACTGTAAACTGGATTTCTTCTGCGGTGGTTTTTTCCAATCTGTTGGCTAATTTTGAAATACCAATGCTGAAAAATTCCATACCCTCTTTATAGGCGAAATCCTATGCAGACACCAAAAACCTCGTAGCGATACGAGGGTTTTTCATTGCAAAATATTTTTGTGCGCCGACTAGTAAACCTTATCAATAATCCCGTATTTTTTTGCCTCGCTTGTGTCCATAAAGAAGTCGCGTTCAACATCTTTTTCTATTTGCGCCAAAGGCTTGCCTGTAGTTTCTGCCAAAATTTTATTTAGTTTTGCACGAGTTTTTATAATCTGTCGTGCTGTGATTTCAATATCTGTCGCTTGACCTTGTGCTCCGCCCCACGGCTGATGAATCATTACTTCTGCATTTGTGAGTGCAAATCTTTTGCCTTTTTTCCCGCCCGCGAGTAAAATCGCTGCGCCAGATGCGGCGATACCGACGCATACAGTAGAAACGTCAGGCTTGATGTGATTCATCGTGTCTAGCATTGCGAGAGTTGCGGTGACAGAGCCACCGGGGGAATTGATGTAGAGCTGGATATCTTTTTTTGGATCTTCTGATTCAAGAAAAAGTAGCTGGGCGATGACGATATTTGCTGTGTAATCGTCTATTGGTCCGCCCAAAAATATGATGCGCTCTTTTAGTAGGCGAGAATAAATGTCGTACGCTCGCTCGCCGAAACTTGTTTTTTCAATGACTGTTGGGATTAACATAAGTGGTTTTTGTTTTAGCTTTATTAAAAGTAATAAGCCAATATATTATAGCAAAGTTAATGTATAATCAACTTATATGAGATTGCATAGATTTTTTGTAAATGAGATGGTCGGCGGGAGAGCAAAAATCGTCATTTCTGATGAGGATTTACTTCACCAATGGAAGAAAGTTTTCAGGCTCGCGTCTGGCGACAATGTGATAATTTTTGATGGTTCGGGTAATGATTATGAATGCAAGATAGTGACTATTTCAAAAGACCGCGCCGAGCTTGCAGTCGGCGCTTCCCGTAACATTCCCGCTATTCCAAAAGACGTCTGGCTTTTTATCGCGCTCATTAAAAAAGACCACTTTGAGTGGGTTGTTGAAAAAGGAACCGAGCTTGGGGTCAGTCATTTTGTGCCGATTCTTGCCGAGCGCTCTGAAAAAAAATACTTGAATATGGAACGTCTTGCTAAAATCGCAAAAGAAGCGAGCGAACAATCTGGACGAGGGACTGTGCCAGAAATTCACGCGGTAATGTCGCTTGAAGATGCGATCGTGGGTGAAATTTCAAGCATTGCGGACGACATTTCTAGCAACATGGCTAAAAATCCCCCAAATAAAATCGTCTTTGATCCAAATGGTGTCTTGCTTACGCGCGCAGATTTTGAAAATAAAAAACCTGCCGAGCCCGTTGCGCTTTTTATTGGTCCTGAAGGTGGTTGGAGTGAAGATGAGCTTGCACTTTTTGCATCAAAAAAAGTTTCAGTAAAAAGTATGGGTCAGCAAATACTTCGTGCAGAAACAGCAGCTATCGCGAGTGCGACCCTGTTTCTTTTAAACTAAACGATGAACCGTCTCTGTTTCCGTTTATTTATTTTTTTATCCCTGATTTTCCAAAAATTCCAAAACTTTTTCATTCGTGAGCATGTTTTCTACATACATTCGTACGCGAAATCTATCAGCGTCTTTGTGGTGACTCAAGATGTGTTCTATTTCTTTTTTCACAACGTCTTCGTCTGGCACAATTTTTTCTATATTAGCGACGTGTCCTAAAATAAGCTGTGTTTTAGCCCTTTTTATAGCATTTTCTCGCCATTCTTTGCGTATGTCGTCTTCGGTTTTCTTTATGTGTTCTAAATATGTATCGTATGTCAGCCCCGCGCGCGAGATGTCGTCTTTAAATTGAGCGATCATTTTTACGAGTTCGCTTTCAATAAAAAGCTCAGGCACTGTCATGGGAGTTTTTTCTATCAAAACTTCTAAAATAGCCAGACGCACCTTTTCTTTTGCTCGAATTTTTTTATCGGCGAGCAAGTTTTCTTTTATTTTTTCACGAAGCTCATCTGCAGTTTTGAAATCTCCGACTGATTTTGAAAACTCGTCGTCAAAAACTGGAAGATTTTTTTCGGTTTGTGATTTTTTGTCCGCCGTTCCATCTTTCGTTTCGTCGGTCTCAACTGTTTCGTCAGCTCCGACTCTTTTTTTCTCCGCTTTTGATTTTCTGAGTTGCAATATCACATCCTCAATTTCTTTGTCTGCCACCGTGAGCGTTTCTTCTTTTTTTATGATTTCAGTGACGGTTTTTTTTGCAAGTTCTTTGTAATCAGAAAGATTTATCTCTGGAAACACAGCAGTCTTAATTTTAAATCCAAGCGGATTTTTTTCTGCGATTTTTGTGATGGTGACTTGTGGCGCGCCCACTGCTCTAATACTATAATCTGTGACAATGCTCCCATATTGTGAATCCAAAGCTTCTTGTGCGGCGTCTTCTAATATTTTTATATTTCCAAAGCGTGCGGTTATTATGTTTTCTGGTGCAAAACCTTTCCTAAATCCAGGAATCTCGGCATTTTCTGTGAGTTTTTTGAGAGCACTTTTTCGGTGTTCTTCAAAATGCTCGGCGACGATTTCTCCCTCTATCTCTACCTCTGAGTTTCCTAAATTTGTAACTTTAATGTTTGCGTATTTTTTGTCGGCTTTTGAGTCGTTTTTTGTGTCGTCTTTTTTCATGAATCTTTGATTGTCAATAATTTATTTAATTTTTATTGAAGTTGGTTTACGCCAGAATCTATATTTTGAAAATCTGTAGCATTCAAATCTGACTCTATTGAAGTCGTGTCCACTGAAGAGCTTTGAGTTTGTAGTGTTTGTGTTTGAGAGTCTGGTGTAAAAGTCGCAGTGTTATTTTCTGTTGATGTTTCGGTAGCGCTCGTGTCTGTCGCCAGCGTCGATGGAGTCACTTTTTCTGATTTCTGTGTCCAAAAATATAGACTTCCCATAATTATTATCGCAAGAATCACAATGAGACCAACGATTGGCCCAAGAGAAGACCCTTTTTTAGGAGCGCCCATCATATTTAGCATTTCCACTGTTTCAGGTGTCTCCGTTTTTAGCATTTCTGTGTTTAGATTGTCGTTTGGTGTATTCATGTTTGTTTTGATTATTTTAAATTATTTTTTCAACTCTTCTTCAATCTCTTCTTCAATTTTTTGGGTATTGGTTGGTTTTAGCATTTGCATAAGTTCTTTATCGCCAGAAATATCTATTTTGTGGCTTTCCATAATTTTGGCCAGCATTTCCATAATCTTGGTAATTTCTTGTTCTGAAATAAGGTCAAGCTGTAAATCAAGTTCTTGGCGAAGCTGGTCGGACTTAGCCGCGCGGTTTTGTGAAATTAACACAATAATAGAAAGTAAAATTGCTTCCAATGAAACGGCCATAGTCAAAAAACTAAATGGAAACGGATCAAAAGGAGTTATCCCCTCAATAATACCGGCATTAAAAAATATCCAAATGGTAAAAGCGATGGCGTTGAGAATAAAAAAAGTAATGGTGCCAAGATCATGAGCCAGCGCATCAGCCAACTTGTGAGCCCAGGTTCTTTGCATTTGGGCTTTTGACTTATGGCTGATAATAACCGTGCGCCGTGATATTTTATTGCCTTCCGGTAAATTTGAATTATTCATATTTTATATCCCCGCTATTTTGGTGTCTGCTTGTGCTATAAAACCTTTTATAACAGAAACATCTTTTCCTTCATTTGCAAGACTTTCAGTCGCTTTTGCTATCCTGCTACTAATCAATTTTAATCTATCTACTGCGGTTTTTATTCGCATATCTAGTAAATCAAAATTTCTCTTTAATACAACCTTTCTGCTTTCCACGACTTTTACCCCAGCTTGTTTTAAAGCAGATACTACTTCACTTCCACCACCGACCCCACTAGAATTTATTGAAGGGGGAATGTAAGGAATAGCGTTTAGTGGGGTCGTTGGACTTTGTGGACTCACGGTGTTTTGATTGCTGTTACCTGTGTTGCTCATACTACCAGTACTTCCTGCACTTCCCGTACCTCCTGTATATGGGTTTTGTGTAGTGGGGTTTGTCGTTCCCGTCATTTCCGCGGTTTGCGTAGTCTGTGTGTTCTGCGTCTGCGTGTTGCTTTGCCCAGATGTTTTACCAGGAAATTCTACTGCTCTTATAACCGCTTTTATTTCAGCTGGTACAAAAAACATCACAAGTAAAGCAATTATTGAAATATATATGTATTTTTTCATTTGCTTACATTATATAATAAAATAAAATATAATAAAATAACGTCTGAAAAGCAGGGGATTTACGCGTGCCTTACAAACGTTATTTTGTCGCGGTTTATTTTACTGTAACTGTTCTGAACCAGAATCTATATTAGAAAAATTTGTTATATTTAGGTCTGATTCTATTGACGCCGTTTCATCTGTAGAACCTTGTGTATTTAGGCTCTCTGTTTGAGCATCTTGTTGGCTGTTTTGTGTAGCTTCGTTCGTCACAATTCTCACTCTTTGTTCCCAAAAATACATACTTCCCACGATTATTATTGCCAAAATAACGATAAGTCCAACTACTGGTCCAAAAGGAGTTTTTTTTATTGTATCTGTTGTATCCATTTTTTTATTTTATTTTTTATAATTTAATCGGTGTTTATTTCTGTTTTTATTTCAGTGCTTGTTTGTGGGGTAACAGCTTTTGTCGCTTGTACTGCTCGTATAAGATAACTTCTAGCAACTACTAAATGATCTTTTGCGCTTTTCAGTATGGTTCGTATTTTTGTTAGTGTGACTGTGTTTTTTTCTAAGGTTAGTTTTACATCTGCACTCATTGTGACTGCCGTTCTTGATGCAGACTCTTCTTTTACCTGATTAAATGTTTCTGGAAGTGAAGCAATGTCAGCTTTCGCTCCTGCTAGTTCAACTTTTGCCTGTGCTATAAATCCAGCGGATACTGTCGTTTTTATTCCTTCGGATGCGAGTTTTGTATTTCTAGATTCTAGTCTCGTGATGATTTGTTCTAGTCTTGAAATACCAGCTTCTATTCGCGCGGTTATCATCGTGAGATTTTTTCTCAGCATTTCTCGACGGCTTTCTAACGCTCCGCCGAACAATCTCGCTTCATTTTTTTCAGAGCCAACTTTAGAGTCATCCGAAACCTTTTTATCGCGATATATGTCTTTTGTGCCTTTTTTTCCTTGAACGCCATAATCAGCGCGCATGTTTAGTGTTCCAGCGCCATTGATTTCTGCTTTTGCACTTGTCGGCACACAAAGCATAACCAAAGAAACAATCATTGAAATATATATGTATTTTTTCATTTTTTTTAAATTATTAAATATGCGTCCAACCTAAGTATCTCACATATAAAGACGTTGCATATACCACATAATTACAACGTTTAAAGTAAATAAGACAAAAGAGTGTTTGAACTGTGCACATAAATTTCTGCTGAAATTTTGTTATGCTCGCGCCAAGCGCTCCACAACACAGTTCAAACACTCTTTTGTCTTTTTTATTTACTAAACTTCTGTTTATAGAGCTCAATTCCTCGCAAAAACGCCTCCACCGCTTTATCTTTTCCGTGAAAACCGTTTACGGTAACCTCTTTATTTTCTAATTTTTTATATGTTGAGTAAAAATGTTCTATCTCTTTTATTGTGTGTTTATTTATATCAGCCAAATCTGCAACACCTTTCCACCGCGGATCATCTATCGGCACAGCGATTATTTTCGCATCTGACTCGCCAGTATCTGTGATATCCATAATGGCAATAGGTCGCACACGCACCAAAACACCAGAAACAAGCGGGTTTGTGGTGAGGACAATAACGTCCAAAGCATCGCCGTCGTCCCAAAGTGTCTGCGGAACAAAACCGTAGTCAAAAGGGAACTCTTGTGCAGAGTGAAGTACTCGGTCAAGTGCGATAAGCCCAGACTCTTTGTCTATTTCGTATTTATTCTTTGAGCCCTTACTGATTTCAATGATTGTATTCATTGAATCTTCTGTTCCGGGTTTTATGTCATGCCATAAATTCATAGTTTTTTGTGTTAAATTTTTAAATTATTTCGTGCTCGCTTTGTTTTCTTCCGAACCAGCTACTTGCTCACTTTTTACAGATTGAATATCTATTTTCCAACCAGTGAGTTTTGCGGCGAGGCGTACATTTTGTCCACCTTTTCCAATAGCGAGAGACTGTTGATCTTCTGATACTTGCACAGTCGCTTTCTTTTCCACTTCGTCTATTGCCACAGAAACAACTTTTGCTGGAGACAGAGAATCTTCAATAAATTTTTTCGGATCAGCAGACCACTCTATGATATCAATTTTTTCGCCACCAAGCTCGCTCATCACTGTGCTTACACGCACACCACGCTGACCCACCATAGAGCCAACAGGATCAATGTGATCATCGGTAGAGCTCACGGCTATTTTTGTACGAGCACCAGCTTCGCGTGCAATAGATTTTATTTGCACCACTCCAGAACCGATTTCAGGAGTTTCAGTTTCAAAAAGTTTATACAAAAATTGTGGATGTGAACGAGAAAGTCGTAGGAAAATTCCTCGCGCAGTTTCTTCTACTTTATATAGATAAGCTCGTACACGTTCCCCCTGATCATATCTCTCACCGGGGATTTGGTCTTCGTAAGACAAGATTCCAGTTGCTCGTCCCATGTCTACAAATATCGCGCCACGCTCCATTCTTTGCACAGTTCCGTTTACGATAGTGCCTTCTTGAGCGCCATATTCACCTAGCACAGCTGCCTTTTCCGCCTCACGGATTTTTTGGATAATGACTTGCTTTGCTGTTTGTGAAGCAATGCGGCCGTAATCATCGTGTGCTTCAAGAGGGAAAATCATTTCCTCACCAAGTGCAACATCTTTTTTTATTTTCTGTGCGTTTGCAATGATGATGTGATGTTCTGGATTAAAAATATCTTTCTCTTCTTTTTCCGCACGCACAAAATCTACCTCGCCGTTTTCGTCAGGAATTATTACAGTTGTGTCGTCCACAACCATTTTTACTTGGAAAAACTCGGTCTTGCCAGAGTTGAGGTCAAATTTTGCACGAATAATCTGCCCCTTTTCTCCGTATTCTTTTTTATACGCAGTTGCGAGCGCCATTTCTATTGCTTCTAGAATTTTTTCTCTTGGTATGCCCCGCTCCTCTTCTAATTGAGTGAGGACAGAATGAATTACTTTTAGGTCTAACATGTTTTTGTTTATTAATTTTCTAAAAAAATTAGCCCGCCTCTCGGCGAACTTCTATGTGGATACAGTAGCAAAAATGTGCAGAGAAGTCAAGTTTAAAAAAAGGAAAACGCCACACAGGTTGGTATTTTCTAATGACACGTCTATTATGGCAAGCACCTTTTTGTTGTCAACAAAATTTATCTATTTTTATGTTGTTGCTCGCGTACGCTCACATGATATAATTTTACTATAAATAATTTATCACCATCACAAATAAAAATATTAACAAACAAACATTTTCTACTCAGACACTATCAACACTCAAGGTTGTTGTTCTTGCTTTAGTACTGGGTTTAGGAATCTCTTATGCACAAGCAAATTGGGCACCACCGTTAGCTTCTCCACCCACCTGTGGAACTGGAAATCCTGGATGTGATGCTCCGATAAATGTAAGTGCCACAGCACAGACAAAGGCTGGGAATCTGACGGCTGGAGGACTTACGTTGGGTAAGTTGGTTGGTGGTAGTTCTTTCATATCTCCAAATGGATTCGGTTCGCAGGCACTCTACCTAACCTCGGGCGTTGCCGGATTTACTGGTAATAATAATCAATGGAGATGGTATGTTTCGGATTATGGAGATACGGATCAACCAGGAAAAGTTAACGCATCAGATTTTTGTATAAACGGTGCTGGGTGTTTGGGTGCAAGTGGTGGAATACCTATTGGTGGAATTATTATGTGGAGTGGATCTGTTGCTAATATTCCTAGTGGTTGGAAACTCTGCAATGGAAATAACGGTACTCCAAATTTATCAGGTAGATTTATTGTTGGTGCAGGAGTGACAGCTCCTTATACTCCTAATCAAATAGGTGGAACCAGAGATGCGGTAATTGTGTCGCACAAGCATACCTTTCTCACAGACGACAACGGAATTGGTGGGGCAGACGCCGCCGCGATTGGAATTAGCGGAATCACCTACTTGAATGGTGGTGGTGCACAGGGGGGTGGCTCATTATACCAACTCCAGACAAGTCTCCCAAGATCGGTTGACGGGTGGGGACAATCTATCACACTCACTGGTACAGGAAATGCTTTAGAAACTGGGGTAGATAAAAATATCCCACCATTTTACGCTCTCGCGTTTATTATGAGAACGTTGTAGATAATAATCTTGGGTAATAAAAATCATAAAAGACAAAAACACCTATCCACAAAAGATAATAGGAATATATGCACATTGAAGAAAAACAATTTAAAGATTTTATTTTAGACTCGGG
>SICJ01000009.1 GCA_009691505.1 Candidatus Parcubacteria bacterium
GGAGCCACCTGTCAGGCTTGAACTGACGACCTGCCGTTTACAAAACGGCTGCTCTACCAACTGAGCTAAGGTGGCAATACTCGCAATACTATACTACGGCGCTCTTATTTTACTACATCTTCCACCACAAACACATCTTCGGTGGTTTTGTTTTTGTGATCCGTCATCGTTTTGATAAAATCTGACGCCTCGCTAGTCTGCTTTATCATATCCCTACCACGCACAGTACGCTCTATTTTTTCATATCGCTTGCGTAGACCGCTTGTAAGGTCTCGCGCCTGATTCCATGCATAAAATGGAATGTGATGCGTTATAAAAAATACGGCTTTTTGTTTTCTTTTAAAAAACTCAGCGCGCAATAAATTAAGTTTGCTCTGCACAACAACATCTACCGTGTTTAAATAATCAGTAGTAACAAAAGATTTTTTACGTTTCATTTCCGTAAATCGTAGCACTATCATAAGCGCGCAGAGAGCAAAGGATAATACGAAAAAGAAAATTGTCGTCATATTGTTTCTTTATGTTATTTCTTTATTGAAAATCGCGCAAATCTGCCGATTTCTGTTTTTTCTCCAAATCTTTGAACCGCTCCTTCTACAAGACCGCGAATAGTCATTTCTGGATTTTTAATGTAAGGCTGGTCAAGAAGTGTGCGTTCGGCAAAGTACGAGCTGAGTTTTCCTTCCAAAATCTTTGCTTTTAGGTCTTCTGGTTTACCTTTTACATCATCTACAAAAACTTCTGTTGTAGCTTTTTTTATTTCAGGAGAAATGTCATCTGCACTCAAATACTGAGGGTCGGTAGCTGCTATATGCATTGCGATATCGTAAGCGAGCTTTTTGAAGTCTTCATTTTTTGCGACGAAATCCGTCTCACACAAAAGCTCTACTATGACGCCGACACCGCCAGTAGAATGAATATAAGACGCCACGACTCCAGAGCCTAGATTTCTTTCCATTTTTTTGAGAGCGGTGGCTTTGCTGTTTTTTTGCAAAACTAAAATAGCTTTTTCCATATCCCCACCAGCTTCTTCTAATGCTTTTTTACATTGCATTACAGAAATACCTGTCTTGTCACGCAATTCTTTTATTTGATTTGTGGTGATCTCCATATTTTTTAAAGAACAAATAATAAAACCTAAACTGTCTTTTTCAAAGCTAATCCCTCTTTGTATGCAGAAGCAATCTCTCCCGCGACGTATGCAATACTGTGCATAGATACATCATTTCCTGGAATTGCATAATCTACTTCTCCAAGGTCGCAATCTGAACCAGATAAACTGATAATTGTCAGTTTATTTTTCTTTGCTTCAGCCACAGCGATGTGTTCTTTTTTAGAATCCACGACAAACATTACTTTTGGAAGTTCTTTCATCGTCACCAGCCCAGAAAAACTCGTTTGGAGTCGGGTGATATCACGGTCTATTAGTAGTCGTTCTTTTTTTGTATATTTTGCGAGCTCACCTTTTTCTTTTTGTGAAGTGAGGGTTTCTAGTTTTATTACTCGTTTTCGGATTTCTGGAAAATTGGTCAGACTTCCGCCAATCCATCGTCCTGCAACGTAAGGCATATTGAGAGACAGAGCGACATTTTTTATCGCTTCTTTTGCTTCGCTTTTTCCGCCCACAAAAAGCATCTGAGCGCCTGTTTCACCGAAAGTTTTCACAAAATCTTTAGCTTTTTGCAATTCTACTTCGGTTTTTTCTAAATCAAAGATTTCTACTTTATTTTTAACACCAAAAATAAATGGCTTAGCAGAGGGGTGTCTTCGAGATTTACTATAAGCAAAATGAGCTCCCGCTTTAAAAAGGTTTTCAATTGCGCTTTTTGGTGAATTCTTTACTTCCATAGGTTTTAAGAGTCTATCAGATTATAAAGATGAGTGCAAACCTGCGGATGCAGTGATTATCTGCTCTATGTTGCCGAGGAAAATCTGCTCAATGTTGTGCCAAGATTCTTTGAGACGGTGATCGGTAACGCGGTCTTGAAGGACGTTGTAAGTACGGATTTTTTCTGAACGGTCTGATGTGCCTATTTGCCCGATACGGTCTGTGGAAAGTTTTTTTGTAGCTTCTTCTTGCGCAAGCATTTCAAGCTTGGCTGATAAAATAATCATCGCCTTCTCACGATTCTTCAGCTGGCTTCTTTCGGATGTAGAACGCACATCAATACCAGACGGCTTGTGAATAATGCGCACTGCTGTCTCCACTTTATTTACGTTTTGTCCGCCAGCACCACCAGAACGAGAAAACTCCATCTCAAGATCAGCGGGATTTATTTCAATATTAACCTTTTTACGAATCGGCATAATGGCGAGCGACGCAGTAGATGTGTGCACGCGACCCATTTTTTCTGTCGCAGGAATGCGTTGAATACGATGCACGCCTGTCTCAAAACGGAGGTCTTTGTAGACATCTTTTCCTCGCACTTCAAAAGATACGTCTTTGTATCCGCCGAGAGCACTGAGAGATTCGTCTAATTTTCGCCAGCTCCACTCTCGCTTTAGCGCGTATTTTTCATACATTTCTGCGAGATCTTCAGCAAAAAGAGAGGCTTCATCACCGCCCGCGCCAGCGCGTATTTCAAGAACTATTTCGTTTGGAAATTCGTCCTCTGCTTTTTCTGTCGTCAAAATATCGTCCATTTGTGCGATGAGTGATTCTTTTTGAGCAAGTAAATTTTTAAGCTCTTCTTGCGCAAGTTCTTTCATAGTCGCGTCACCTTGGGACATTTCCAAAACACTTGCCTCTTCTTTTAGCAAGCTCTCAAAATGCTCGGCTAGGTAGCTGGTTTTGACGTTTTTTTTGTATTTTTCTAGGTCCATGTTTGCTTATATATTGTATATGAAAAAGACCTACTTGAATAAGGCTTTTGAAGGGGGTCGCGAGCGCGTCGGCGCGAGCGTTTCAGGATTTTTTAAGCTTCAAAAAATCCGTACCCTGAAAAAGCTTTATTCAAGTAGGTGTCTTTCTTTACGCTTTAGTCTCTTTTTTATTACTTGAGGTCTTAACCTTCTTTACAGCCTTTGGAATAGCATCAGACTTTGTCTTTCGAGATTTAAATTTTTCAACACGTCCTGCGGTATCAAGCACCTTTTCAGCACCAGTATAAAATGGATGACAAGCACTGCAAATTTCCACCTCGATTTTTTCTTTGGTAGAACCGATTGTAAACTTATTTCCGCAAGCACATTGTACTGTTGCTTTTGGAAAATATGTAGGATGTAACTCTTTCTTCATGGGCGATACTATAACAATAAATGAGTTTTTATGCAAGAAAACCTAGACGCTATTCCATATAGCCAGCCATTTCTTCAGGAGAAACGTCAATGTCTTGCGGAGCACTTATCTGTTTCCATTTTGTGACGTAGACGGCTGTAATGGGCATCTCATGAACTGCTTGTATTATGGTCGGAGGTATTCCGTATTCTTCTCGACCTGGCATTTTTAGCATCTGATATTTAAAAATAACAGGCGACAAAACAAAAAGTCCTGTAGACATAAGTCCGTCGCCGTCATAAATTCCTTCTAAAATATCCACCACAAGTCCGTCTTTTATCTCCATTTTTCCGCCACTCATCCCACCAGAAAATTTTGAAATCAAACCAGACTGTTCATATTTTAAACATTCTTCTATGTCGCGTCGTGCATACAAATCATCTCCATTCATTACAATAAAATGTTCTTTTAAAAGATGCGCTGTTTGCCACAAAGCATAAGCTGTGCCCAAAGGCTCGGCTTCAATATAAGTGATTTTTCGCCCAGCAAAAGAGTCGCCGATGGTCGCGCGGACTTTATCTCCAAGATATCCAATAACCAAAATCACTTCGTCAATCGTCGTAGGCAAAGCTTCTATTTTATATTCCAAAATTGTTTTACTTCCAATTTTTAAAAGTGGTTTTGGTGTATCTTTTGTAAGATCACCCATTCGTACTCCTTTTCCTGCGACAAGTATTACTGCTTTCATATTTGTTTTAAATTTACTTAAACTTTAAAATCATAAACCCGAAAGTTGGTCAATCATCGTCGTTTGAATAGTTTGAGCTTTTGCCATTACTTGGGTGCCGTAAGTCAATCCTACATTTGGTTGTCCCCCGCTAGTGTAACAAGTTTTTCCAGAATAATATTTACAAGCTGATGTTCTCTCTGACGTAAAAGTGCCGCCAGTCGCTCCATTTCCTGATAAAAGAAAAGCGGCAGCCCAGATAGAATCTTCTGGATCCCACGGATCGGGAACGCCTTTTCCTAATGCTAAAGACACTTTTCCTTTAATTATTTCCCACGTAGATGGGATAAATTGCGTTGGACCCATCGCGCCTCCATAACCCACAAGATAAGGACAAGACACTTTTGTAGAGACTGGGTCGCGACCAAGACCTCTGACTATAGACTGAAGTAACGGTAAATCTCTGGTCGGATGAACTCCGTTTGGAAAAACTTTGCCAGAATTAACACTTTTTGTTTCTCCACTTGTGAGATTTGTTATTACACAGGAGCCTACATTTGCTCCAAGATTTGATTCTTGTTGAAGAATTGCCAGCGTGAGCGCAGGACGAACACCTGTTTGTTTGGAAGCAGCGACTGCATAAGTAAGAGCTTCTCCAAAAGGAATTGCCGCTGAGTCTCTAAGTGGAAACAACGCTGAACGTATCTGCGCGGCCTTTTGTTGTTTTTCTAAAACAACTTGTGCGTAAGTTTTTTCCTGCGTTTTGCTGATGTTGATGAGTCGCCGTTTTTCCGCTTCATCTACTTCCACCTTTTTCTTTGTCGTTTCTACTGCGACGCGAGTATCTATTTCTTGATTTTTCTTTTCTGTCAAAGCCTCTTTTGCAACATTTGTCTCGCCTTGAGTTTTTCTAATATTTGCAAAAAGGTCTTCCAGTGAGCGTTTTACTGAGTCAAAAGAATCAAGATCGGCAAAAAAGCCCGACAGGTTTTGATTGGAAAGCATCATTTCTGGAATGGTGTATGAATCAAGCTCGTTTGTTTTACGAATGAGCTGTGAAAGAGAAATCTTGCCACGATCTATTTTTTCTTCAAGTGTTTCAATTGTCTTTTGTTTTTGATTAATATCTTTCCCTAGGTTGGTAATAGATAAATTGTGGACCTTGATGACAAGTTTTGCTTGTTGAATTTGTGCATTTAAAATTGCAGCATCTCGTGCAAGAGAAGCTGTCTCGCCTTTTTTAACTTTCAAAACCTCCTGCCACTGGGCGATTTCTTTTTCTACTTGATCCAGCTCAGCTCTACACTGCGCTTCGCGACCGACACAGGATTGCTGAGATGCAGACGTGGCGTTTTGTGCGAAAACAAAATCAGAAGTGATAGCGATTTTGAAAATGCATATAAACGCTGTGATAAATACTATTGATGCTAAAAATTTATTTTTCCGCATAATACATAGAGAACTAAAACTCGCACATAGCTCAACGTCGACAAAAAATTATGAAACTAGACTATTTTTAGATTATTTACCGTCTGATTTCTTTTCTGACTTTTCTGCTTTTGTTGCAGCAGCTCCCGCATCTGCTCCAGCACCATCTGCACCCTCTTCTGGTTTCTTTCCTTTCTTTTCTGACATTTCAATAGCAGATAAGTCCACAGGAGCTACTTCTTCTTCTACGATTTCTTTTGCCTCTGCAACGAGAGCGACGACTTCATCTGCACCTTCTAAAAGAGACACACCCGCAGGTAAAACGATGTCGCGCGCAAGTATTTGACTATCAAATGTTATAAGTGTAGAAATATCTACTTTTATTTCATGAGGAAGGTCTTTTGGCATCGCCTCAATCTTTAACTCTCGCAATACTTTTACTAGCGTACCGCCCAAATCTTTTACTCCCGGAGCGACTCCCACGAATTCAAGTGGAATATGAACTTCTATTTTGTGACCTTTTTCAAAGACGTAAAAATCTGCGTGACGAGGTACGTCTGTCACTGGATCTAGATCAACTTCGTGAATAAGGGCTTCAATGTCTTCTCCACCTTCGGCACGTTTTAGTGCGACAACAGATGATTCTCCCGCCTTTTTCCACACTTTTAAAAACTCCGCGAGAGATATAGAAATAGGAGTAGATTTCTCCTTTTTTCCATAAAAAACAGCAGCAATCTGACCTTTTAATTTAAGGTCTTTTTTATTTGCGGGGACTTTTCGTGTTTCTACGTTTAAACTAAGCATTGAACCATTATATATAGGTAGAGTAAAAAATCAATAGGTGGCAGACTGAGGCGACCTTTCTCACTAATTTTAGTTTATTTATTCGCCAAATGCGCCATTATGTAGTCTACTGTTCCTCCCACTTTTTTACCGGGGTTAAAAATATTGTGCGGGTCAAAAATGTCTTTTGCCTGCTGGAAAAGCGCGACGATTTCTGCGCCATACATTTTTTCTAGATATGGTGTGCGGATTATTCCGTCATTGTGCTCACCAGTAAAAGAGCCGTCGTAAGATTTTACAAGGTCAAAAATTTCTTCTGACACGACTGGAATAAGGTCGTGATTTTCTTTTTTTGTCATATCCATAAGCGGAATTATATGAAAATTGCCGTTGCCTGCGTGACCTGCAATAGTATAAATGAGTTTGTAACGGTCTAAAATCGCGCGCATCTTTGGAAGAAACTCTGGTAAAAATTCCGGACGCACCACAACGTCGTCTATAAATGGCGCGGTTCGCATTCCTCTCACATGTTTGCGAAGTAGATTAAAACTCTCACGACGAATCGTCCAGTATTTTTCAGACTCACTCATACTTTTTGTTTCTCGCATTTTAAATTTAAAATGTGAGATTTTTAGGCGCAGTTGTTTCATTTTTTCGGCGATTTGTTTTTCATCGTTTCCGCTAAACTCTACGAGCAAAATGAGTTTTGGAATTCCGCCGGTGAGCATCATCAGGACTTCTGGAATAAAACTAAACATTAATTTAAAAAAACTACTTGTCTTCATCGTTTTGAGCATTTCTGGCAAAAATCTTATGGCTAGTTTCATCGTGCTATCGTCGTAGGACTCTACTGTTTCTGGTTTTAGCGTAAGGATTTCTTCTACAAGACTGCCGAGATTTTTTAAATCACGCATAAAGACGACAAAAAGTTTTGAATATTTTTCTACTGGCACAAGGCGGATTTTTGCTTCGGTTACAATGCCGAGCGTTCCCTGCGAACCCACAATGAGTTTTGTGAGATCAAAAATGCCCGCACGCTCATTCCAGACATTCCATAAATAATATCCAGCGGAGTTTTTGGAGACCTGTGGTTTTGCAGCGAGAATTTTTTCTTGATTTTGAGTAATGAGCTCAAAAAGATTCTTATACAAATCACCTTCAAAATTTCCCTGCGACATTTTGAGGTCGAGCTCGCGACGCGAAAGTGGGCGGACCAAATATTCATTTCCATCTGAAAAAATGACACGGAGCTCTTGCACAAAGTTTTCCATTTTTCCATAACGTAGAGTTTTTTCTCCAGCAGAATTATTTGCAATCATTCCGCCGAGTGCACAAATATTTTTTGAAGCGGTAAAACAAGGCAAAATAAGGCCTTTTTCAAGGGTTTTTGGCTCAAAGTCGCGATAAAAAGTGCCAGGTAAAACACGCACACTTCCGCCACTTGCACCATCGCCACTGTGCATATCTTCAAAACCAAGTATTCCACCAAAATGTTTTGAGACATCCGCGATGATTGATTCATTTAGTGAACCGCCAGACATACAGCTACCTGCGGCGCGCATTGTGATAGAAAGCGTCGGGTCTTTTGCGCGATTTTCATTTACAAAACGCACAAGTGCTTGTAGGTCGGCGCGGTTTTTTGGAAACACCACGAGCTTTGGTCGGACTTCAAACAAGCTCGCGTCGCGACTATACACGTCTAAAGTTTCCACATCTTCAAAACACTCGCCTTCAATTTTTTCTGCAATTTCTTCTTTTAAATTCATTGTGATTTTAAATTTTCTGATCAGACTTGCGTACTACACGTGTTTCGCACCATTAACTAATCTTATTAAAAGTCTTCAATTTAGCTTCCACTACATTTTCCACCGCGCTTACTGCACTTTTTAGAATTTTATATGGTGCGACTTCATCTGGATTTTCTTGCAAAAACTTTTTTAGAGCGTCGCGATAAGCTACGCGTATTTCTGTATTTATATGCACTATTCCTACCCCCGCGTCTATCCCAGCCTGAAAATCTTCTGCACTGTTGCCACTTCCGCCATGCAAAACGAGCGGAATTCCTATCGCTTCACTAATTGCTTTTATACGTTCAATATTTAATTTTGGATCCACTCCGCCACGAAGCATTCCATGAAAATTACCCACAGCTGGTGCAAGCATATCTACGCCAGTTTTTGTAACAAAATCTTTTGCAACTTCTGGGCTCGTTAGACTTTCTTCATCTAAAGTCACTCCTTCTGGAATTGCGTCCAGCACTTTTGAAGATTGCCCGATATAGCCCAGCTCGCCTTCCACAAGCACATCACGACCACAAGCGCGAGCATATTTTACGCACTCGCTTGCCATCGCCACGTTTTCTTCAAACGATAATTTTGCGCCGTCTACAATTACAGAATCAAAACCCGCATCAATCGCTTCTTTCACACGTTCCACAGAGTAAGTGTGGTCGGCGTTTAGATAAATCGGATAATCGTACTCGTCGCGAATGCTTTTCACCAGTGCCGATGCTTGACGCACGCCGACAAAATCCCGCTCGCCTTCTGACACGCCGATAATCACCGGCACGCCAAGCTTTTTTGCTGCGTTAAAAATTCCCCACAACGCTTCAAGATTTGAAATATTAAAATGCCCCACCGCCACCTTGTTTTTTATCGCTTCCGCGACAGTTTCTCGTAATGTTTTCATGTAATATATTTTAGCACAAAAACCAGAGGCCTCCCGTCATACCAAAAAATAATTAATACAATAACAACGTACATTAAAGATGAATAAAGTATTTTATTTTTAGTGAATAGTTTCCGATCATTTTTCCACCTAGGTATAAACTTAAAAACAAAAGACACATAAGAAAAAACAGCTAAAAATAGAAGGAGGAATGCCACACTAAGATAAAGTATAGCCTGCTCGGCAACAGTGGGATAGTAAAAAGAATAAGAAAGAATAACTATACCAAAAAAATACAAAAACACCGACAACACAAATATTGCTCCAATATACAAAGCATTTATTAATAAACTAAAGAAAATAGATATTACTCTTTTCATATTATGATGTTATTTGTATAGTTTTATTTTATCACAGAATAAATAGGTGTGATATACTTTTTACATGTCAAAACAATTAGATTTTCTGGCGATTGGGGACATCGTAACAGATGCCTTTATCAGACTTCACGAAGCAAATGTGAACTGCAACATTGATCACGATAATTGCACCATAAGTATGCCGTTTGGTGAAAAAATACCTTATGAGTCTGTAACCATATTGAAATCTGTTGGTAATAGTCCCAACGCTGCGGTGGCGGCATCTAGGCTCGGACTCAATTCTGGTCTAGTAACAAACATCGGCGACGATATAAACGGCGATGAGTGTCTTGCAGAGCTCAAAAAAAATAAAGTTTCGGTAAAATATGTCACGGTGCATAGAGGAGTGCCCACCAACTATCATTATGTACTTTGGTATGAAGATGATCGCACTATTTTAGTAAAACACGAAGAATACGAATATTCTCTTCCACGAATCGGTTCGCCGAAATGGATTTATTTAAGTTCTATGGCAGAAAATTCCTTACCATATCACCTTGAGCTTGAAAAATATTTAAAAAAACATCCAGAAATAAAACTAGCATTTCAGCCGGGGACTTTTCAAATGAGGTTTGGCTTTGAGAAATTGCGCGGACTTTACGAACACACAGAAGTTTTATTCTGTAACGTCGGCGAAGCAAAAAAAATTCTGAAAATAGACGGCAAAGATCACGTGGAAATAAAAGACCTACTACAGCGAATACACAATCTCGGACCAAAAATAGTTTGCATTACTGATGGACCTCGTGGTGCTTATGCTTTTGACGGTGCGGTCGCATGGTTTATGCCACCTTACCCAGATCCAAAACCGCCTTATGAACGCACTGGTGCGGGCGACGCTTTTTCTTCTACTTTTACTGTCGCGCTAGCGCTCGGAAAAACTTTAAGCGAGGCGCTGATGTGGGGACCGATAAACTCAATGTCTGTTGTGCAATATGTTGGCGCACAAAAAGGACTTTTGACACGCGACGCTCTGGAAAAATTCTTAAAAAACGCACCAGGAAATTATAGACCGAGGAAGATATGAAAAAACCAGCTCACAAATGACTTTGTGAACTGGGCTTTTGGAAATGTCGCTCTCTGCTTGTATCTTTTTATTTGAGTGGGAAATACCTTACCAAGCGATTGATCATTCGAACTGCTTCACGCAGTTCAGAAAGGGTGCCGTGAGTAATGTTGCTAAGTCCTTTTTGATTAAGGTACTTACACACTTCTTCTGGGGTGCCCACACTCGATTCGGCGATTGCAAGAGCTCCTTCAGAGAATTCAAGGAGACGCTGACGCACAACATCTTCTGTGATTCTTGAACAATTCATCTTGTTCTCAATAAACTCTTCGGTGCATGAGTAGTTGGCAGACAACCACTCAACCATTCTCATCATGAGTTCCAAATCTTCGTTTTTGGTCTCTCCCACAAGGGTAAGAGCAGTCTTCTTACAAATCTTCAACACCACAACCAAAAACAAGACAACTTCTCCGCGAAACGCATCGACTAAAGGCATAATCATTGGAGTCCGTTCCATTCCGTCCCGTCCCTGTTTTGGATTTTTTTTGGGACCATTTTTACCAAGCCCTATTGCTCAGTAAGGTGAAAAAATTGAAAGGCTCAAATAGGTGGCCTTCTGTGTACTGACTACAAATAGGATAACACATGCATCAAATAAAAGCAAGCGGGGGCGACCCTTGCACGTTTTTGACCTATCTTCTCTTTATTTTCTCTTTAATACTTTTTCCACTGCTTTTGTAATAGATTTCTCCCCCATTCCATAATGCTCTATGAGCTGTTCTGGCGTGCCAGATTGACCAAACACATCATCTACTCCTATAAATTCTATTGGTATTGGGTGATTTTTTGCCAAACATTCGGCGACAGCGCTTCCCATTCCGCCACGGATTTGGTGCTCTTCTACTGTGACTATCGCGCCAGCTTCTTGTGCAAGTGCGACGATGGCGTCTTCGTCAAGCGGTTTTATGGTGGAAAGGTTGATGACTTTTACGCCGATATCTTTCTTTTCAAAATCTCGTGCGACTGCAATGGCTTTGTGGACGAGCGCGCCCGTTGCGATAATGGCGACCTGAGTTTTTTCTATACTTTTTGATGCAAAAAATATTTGTGCCTTCCCTATTTCAAACGCCGTGTTTTCTGTCGTGATTATTGGTGTAGCATTTCTAGCAAGGCGAATGTAAGTCGGCTGTTTTGTTTTTGCGGCAGCGATTGTGGCTTTTTTTGCTTCTATCGCATCACATGGAGAAATCACGACGATATTTGGAATAACGCGTACGATAGCAATGTCTTCAATCGCTTGATGTGTACCGCCGTCTGGTCCGACAGAAATTCCTGCGTGAGAGCCCGCGATTTTTACTGGCTGGTCGTTGTAGCAAATAGTTGTGCGTATCTGTTCCCAATTTCTTCCGGGAGAAAACATTGCGTAAGAAGTAATGAAAGGAATTTTACCCATCGCCGCCATGCCTGAAGCGACACTCGCGAGATTTTGCTCGGCGACACCCATTTCTATAAAACGCTTTGGAAATTTTTGTGCAAAAAGATGCATTTGTGTGGACTCAGTAAGGTCGGCACAAAGTCCCACCACCTGCTCGTCGGCGATACCCGCAGAAAGTAGTCCTTCGCCAAAACCTTTTCGTATCGGCACGAGCTCTACGTCAGCGTTGAATATTTTTGGATTTAAATAGGGGTTAATCATTTTTTTCTTGGCTTTTTGAAAAAAGTTTTATAATTTGACGAATAAGCCAACGAATTGACCAGACGATAAGACTAATGGAGCACGCAAACAAGAAACACAAAACTAAACCTACGATAACCGCCAGTATGTCACCAAACACAGAAGAATAATGGGACTCGCGTGCCATACCAAGAGTCGTGAGTGTTGGCCACAAAACCCACACATAATAATACCATTTAAAAATAAACACAGACTCTTTAAAAATTTCTTGGAGTAGTAAAAAAATATGAAAACCAAACACAAAAAACCACACAAGTAGCGAGAAAAACGAAACAATACCCCACCTAAGCCACTGCGGTAATGTTTTAAATTTTTTTATCATAAATTTTTTTGGTTAGCGCTGGCGCGCGCGAAGCTGCGTGCTTTATTCATGTTCACTTTTTATTTTTCCTTCTAATGTGCGTAGCATCGCCAGAGCCATATTTGCCTCTTCTTTATTTGGTGTCTTGCCGTGCCACTCAAATTTCCGCTCAAAAGCCGGTATGCCTTTTCCGGGAATTGTGTGCGCTATGATGACCGTCGGCTTTTCAAACACAGCTTTTGCTTTTCCGACCGCATTTACAATTGCCGAAAAATTGTGCCCGTCAATTTCAATCACGTGCCAATTGAACGCGCGCCATTTATCTGCAAGCGGTTCAAGAGGCATTATGTCTTCCGTAAAACCATCTATCTGAATATTGTTGCGGTCAATAATCGCGATGAGGTTGTGTAATTTATTTTTCCCAGCGAGAAGCACCGCCTCCCAAGTCTGCCCCTCATCCAGCTCGCCGTCGCTTAGCATGGAATACACAAATGGCTCACCTACAGAAACACCCTGATCAATTTTTAATGCGAGCGCCATTCCCACAGCTTGCGACAATCCAGAACCGAGGGGACCAGAGCTGGTCTCCAACATTTTTAAATATTCACGATGCGGATGACCTTGAAGCCGTGAACCAAATTTACGCAAAGTCATCAGCTCTTCCACTGGAAAATATCCCGCGTGTGCCATTGTTGCATACATCACCGGACAAATGTGACCGTTGGAAAGTACGAGTCTATCACGCTCAGGCCAAGAAGTGTTGTGGGGATTGTGTTTTAAAATATGAAAATAAAGTGCGGTAAAAATATCTGTCATACCAAGAGGTCCCGCGGTGTGTCCTGAGCCAGCCTCAAGTAACATACGAATAATAGACTCGCGAATTTCGTTTGCTTTCAGCTGTAACCATTTTATTTTTTCGTCTGTGAGTTCAATCATGAAAATGTGCGATTAAGAAAATGTGCTTTGAAATTCTGTGAGTGCCTGCTCTACTTTTTCGCGACTATCGTGACCAAAAATCGCAGAGCCGACGACGATGCGATTGACCCCCACTTCTACCAGACGTTTTGCCACTTCTAGATTTACACCGCCATCAACACTTATTATAAGTTCAGGATACCTATTTCGCAAATCTTCAATTTTTGCAAAAACACTTTCGCTAAAAGCACTTCCCTGAAAACCAATCTCTGCGATGCCCATAAATTGCACAAAATCAAGTTGCTCTATAAATGGATAAAGTGTTTCGTGTGGGGTTGTGATGTTGAGTGCAAAACCTATCTCTGTATATAGTGGTGAGTCCTTTGATACAGAATTTTTCCGCACAATATCAAGAAAACTTTTTGGGTCGGCAACAGATTCAATATGAAAAATAATTCTTTTTGCCCCGAGCGTAACCCAGTCACGCCAAATTTTCTCTGGTTCTTTTACCATCAAATCTACTTCAAAATCTACATCGTTCCAAAACGGAAAGCCTTCTTCTTCGCGCAAAATGCTCCCAAAATTTTTATCCACGCCGTCCAACATGTTGCTCGTAAACGCGTATGGCCAAGTTTTTTTACTCGTTAGACGACCGTCCATTATGTCTATTTGCACGAGCGGAGTCAGCCCCGCAACAAAAGAAAGTTTTTCTTCCAAGTCGGCAAAACTAGTCGGCATCATTGCAGGAATAATCTCAACCATGAATTTCATCTAATTTTTTAAGGCGACGCACATGACGCTCATCATTTGAAAATGGAGTAAGAAGCCAAGTTTCCACAGCTTCGCGTGCGTCTTTTTCTGAAAGAAATCGTGCGCCAAGAGAAAGAATATTTGCGTCATTGTGTTCGCGTGAAGTGATAA
Organism: Candidatus Parcubacteria bacterium; assembly: GCA_009691505.1. Classification (GTDB taxonomy): domain Bacteria; phylum Patescibacteriota; class Minisyncoccia; order Phycocordibacterales; family CALRHW01; genus SICJ01. The sequence continues at coordinate 14,120 of SICJ01000009.1, forward strand.
TTTCTTGCGGAATATATCTTCCACTTTCTGGTTTGTACTGACCGTTGAAGACAACGGCCCGCACGTGCGCAAATCTATTTGCAACCATTGCTTCGCCTTGCCCTGAACCGCCAATAATAATTCCCTTCTCCGCGCCACCACTTTCTGAAACCGCTTTTGCAATTGGCGTAACAAAATCTGGATAATCATCGTCTGCGTTAAATTCGTACGCACCGAAATCTTTTGGCTCGTATCCGAGGTCGCGCAAGAAAGGCAAGAGTTGATTTTTTAATTCAAAACCAGCATGATCAGATGCAATAAAAATATTTTTCATATATTTATTGTAGCATTTTCTCGCCCACTTAAAATATCGTAAAAAGTATTGACTTTCCGCCCAATTATTATAGAGTTATTTTGAAATGTTCTGCACCGTTCTGTGTAGGAATCGGGTCAATCCAAACCTCCACGAAAGGAGTAACCAATGACATCTAAGCCCATATCTGAAAAAGTTTATGGCACCAGTCTGAGCGGTTGCCTCAAAGACTTGGTTAATGGTCGTGTAAATGTTGAAGACGTAGTCTGTATCTACACGAAGACATCCATACAAGATGGAAAATGGGAAGCAGTTTTTTTAAAATATGGGTCTTTGCTATTTCCAGATGATCCCAAGAAAGCTGTGGAGCTCGGAGATATCCTTGATGTACTTATCGAGGATGAAAAAATCGTGCAAGAAAGGCTAAGCCCAAGGAAACGTAGACCGAGCTCTAAAAATCCACTTTGGGTTTCCGCAGATGTGGACATAGAAACTGGGATCATTTGGGTCGCCTGCGACAAAAACGGCGATCTACCAAAACAGGAAAAAAAACCGGAAAATAACGATGGAAAGGATGTCTATGAACTTGAATCCTAATCATGGCTCGCCCACTAACAAAAAGCCCTCCGCTTTTGTACGGTGGGCTTTTTGTTTGTCTGAAATTATTTAAATAAAATTCCCCGCCTTCACTACATGGTCAACGAGCGTATAAGTATACCCCATTTCATTGTCATACCACGCAAGGACCTTTACAAGATTCCCACCAACGACGCGAGTAAAAGAAAGGTCGGCGATAGATGCAAATTTACTTCCTTTTATATCAGACGACACGAGAGATTCTTTGGTCACTGAAAAAATATTTGCCCAGCGCGCTTCACCCGCAGCTTTTTTCAAAATTTCATTTACTTCTTGTGCGGTCGTGTCGCGTTTTGCGATAAATGTAATGTCGGCAATAGAACCCACAACGACAGGCACGCGCATTGCTATGCCGTCAAAACGACCAATAAGCTCTGGAAATGCTTTTGTCACCGCTATCGCCGCACCAGTAGAAGACGGCACGATGTTTTGCGCCGCTGCACGACCTTCACGGAAATCTTTTTTATTTGGACCGTCTACAATACCCTGACTCGCAGTGTAAGCGTGCACAGTATTGAGCATTGCCTTTTCAATACCGATAGCTTCGTGCAAAATCGCAATGAGCGGACTAACAGAATTGGTAGTGCAAGATGCATTTGAAGTCACGACAGATGTCGCAAATTTTTCTTCGTTTATTCCCATTAAAATAGTGGCACTGTCCGCTCCTGCTTCATCTTTTGCTGGTGCAGAAATCACAACACGCTTTGCACCAGCGGTGATATGTACTCGTGCAGTTTCAAATGCAGCAAAAAATCCCGTAGACTCTACAACAACATCTATTTTCAAAACTCCCCAAGGTAAAGCTGAAGGATCCTTTTCGCTAAAATATGCAATGTTTTTCCCATCTACAACGATAGACTTTTTGTCTTCGCTTACGCCGATATCAAAAGGAGTTACGCCATAAGCAGTGTCGTATTTGAGTAAATACGCGATATTATCTATGTTTCCAAGGTCATTTATCGCCACTACTTCTACATCTTTTCGTTCGTGTGCTACTCTTAAAAACGCTCGCCCTATTCTCCCCGCCCCATTTATTGCAACTTTTATTTTTTTCATTTGAAATTATTATATCACTTTTTCAGGCATAGAGTCTTTAGAATATTTTAAATCTTTGGAGTCCTTTTTTCCGTGAGCGTGTCCGTCTACTTCATAGCTAGTATTTTGTGCTTCAAAAAAGTTTACGAGCTCGTACACATCTGTCGCAGCACTCATCCATTTTGCTGGATTTGTAACGTTGTAATTTTTTGTGAGACCAAGCTCTTCTAGACGTCTGTCAGCCACATGTTGCACATATTGATTTACGTAGTCAGCGTTTAGTCCTAAAATTCCATTTGGAAAAAGGTCTTTGTTGTAAGCAACTTCAAGATTTACTCCTTCTATCACAATATCGCGGATTTCGTTTGCAAAATCTTCGGTGAGGAGTTCTGGATTTTCTTCAAGAATATTGTGAATGAGATTTATTCCAAACTGTAAATGTAGACTTTCGTCGCGAATAACCCAGTTTATCATTGAACCAAAATTGCGGAGCTGATTGCGTTGACGAAAAGAAAGCGCCACCATAAAGCCACTATAAAACCAAATTCCTTCCATCACGATATTCGTTGCGACGAGGTTGCGAATGAAATCTTTTTTTCCATCAACAGTAGTAATATCAAGCGAGCTTTCTGTCATTCGCTTCATATATTTTCCGATGTATGCTTCTTTTGCTTGCATTGACGGCACTTGCAAATGTAAATCAAAAATCTTTTCACGGTCAAAAGGAAAAGTTTCCAAAACATATTCAAATGCGACGCAATGATTTGCCTCTTCCCACATTTGTTTTGCTAAATATAAATGACACTCTGGAGATTTTAAATATGGATAGATTCCGAGTGCGATAGAACGATTGACAATAAGCTCGGCTGGATTAAAAAACGCCATCAAAAATTTTACTGCGTGCTTTTCATCCTCTGTCATTTTTTCCCAATCATCCAAATCTTCTTTAAGAGCAATCTCGTGTGGAAACCATGTGTTGCGCACTGCTTGATTGTATAAATCATAAGCCCACTTGTAATTGAGTGGGTGAAGATTCATATCTTCAGGTGAAGCTTTTCCTAGTATCATATCGGTGTTAAATTAATTATAAAGTTCTTCTATATTAATACAGTTGCTATATTATTGACAACTGTCGCAAATACTTGCCTCTGCTGGATCATTGGGCACATGGACTTTAAACTCTTTTTTTGACACTTGAACAGTAGCAAACCCTTTAGATTCAACCTTTGGCACTTTTACCTGGATTGCGTGATTTGCGTGGACTGGCATTATTTCCTCCAAAGGAAGCGGAGATGTCACTGCTCCCACCGCCGCAAATGCTGGCGTAGAAAGTGGGCTCGCTGGTTTCATAGATCCAATAGCCGCAAAACCCATTTTCCCCATCTTGTGTGATTTATTTACCGCAACAGTACTTTGCTCCGCTGTATGACGTGGCTTCATGTGTAAATAGTATGTAGTCTTTACACCTTTTTCCCACGCACTCATATATAGATTCATCGTCTCATCGATATCGCGAGTTTCCAGATAAATATTTCTTGAAAGTGCCTGATCAATCCATTTTTGTGCACGAGCCGCGACTTCTACATAAGCGTGCGGAGACGTAGTGAAAGATGTTTTGTATAAATCTTTTATGTGATCTGGGATTTCTGCGATACTTGAAATGTCTCCTTGATGTTCTACGATGAGTGCGCGAGTCTGCTCCCAAATTCCCATATTTTTTAAATCTTTTACGAGGTTGTGATTGATGTCTAAATATTTTCCTGAAATTTTATTTCGTGAGAAAAGCTGTGCAAAGCGTGGATCAATACCAGGAGTCGTAGCGGCAACTAGACCGATGTTTGCATTTGGTGCAATCGCCATGAGCGTAGCGTTGCGAATTCCATTTTTTACTTTTGCGCGAAGCACATCCCAATTTAGACCTTTGTGTTTACTTTCTTTTGAAACGGTGAGTTTGATTCCTCTATCATCTTCAAGTATTTGTAGGGTATCTATCGGCACCATTCCCTTTGACCATCCAGAACCTTGGAAATTTTTATAGCTTCCTCTTTCTTGTGCAAGGTTTGCACTTTCATCTATCGCCATGTAAGAAATAAATTCAAAAATTCTATCAGCAAAGTCCCAAGCGTGCGGACTATCATAAGACATACCGAGTTTTTCTATAGTATCTGCAAATCCCATCACACCAAGACCTATCGCTCTGTTTTCTCTGTCAGATTTTGTTGCTTCTGGAATCGGTAACTCATTTATGTCTATTAGATTATCCAACTGACGCACCGCAAGGCGAATACTTTCATCAAGCTTGCCCCAATTTACTTCTTTATTGTTTATATGCGCCGCAATATTTACAGAAATAAGATTACAAACAGCGACATTGTCTTTGTCCTGTGGAAGGCAGATTTCTGTACACAAATTGGACATATGAATAGTCCCCGTATTATTGTTCAAAGCCCGCAAGTTGACACTGTCTTTCCATGTCAGCCATGGATGAGACGTCGTCTGCAAAGAAACGAGTATTTGACGCATTTGCTCGCGAGCAGGTACCTTCTTAAAGACTCGCATCTTTCCAGTATTGGCCATCACTATATATTGTGCGTATCTAATACTAAAAGCACTACCGCAGAGTTCATTTAGATCAGGAGTTTCTTTTGGATCAAACATATACCAATCTTCTCCTTTCTTCACTCGCTTCATAAATTCATCAGAAAGCCACGCAGCGGTATTGGCTGTCCGCATTCTCATATAGTCGTCACCCGCGCTCTGTTTCCAATTTAGAAATTCTGGAAAATCAAAATGCCAATTTTCCATATAAAAACAAAGCGCACCTTTTTTCTTTCCCCCTCTTTGAATAGCTCGTATCGCTGTATCAATAATTTTTGCAAATGGAGCAGGACCAGTAGATACTCCAGTATTACTCATAAGTGGAGAGCCCCCCGCACGAAGCTTTGTCATAGACACACCAAGTCCTCCAGAACCTTTTGAAAGTTTCATCACATCAGCCACAGATTTTGCAATGTGATCCATATCATCATGAACTTCTAGCAAATAACAATTTGCAAGTGCTGGCTTTATAGTGCCCGCGCCAAGATTTGTAGAGCCCCCAGCAAGATATTCAAGCTTGGACATTTTATTGTAAAACTTTTTTGCTTGCGCGGTCGGATCTTTTTCATTATATGAAAGTCCCATCGCAACTCTCATAAAAAAATATTGCGGAGTCTCGCGCTGACTCTGATCTATATTTTTTAATCCGTAACGATTTAAAAAACCAGAAAGTCCTGCGTATTGAAATAATTCATCACGGTCTATGTTGAGTGTATCAGCAAGTTCTTCAAGCCGATATTTATCCGCCATATTTTTGTGAAGCTTTCCGTCTTCAATTCCTTTTTTTATAAAAGTGGAAAAAGCCTCGCGATGTTTTTTCTTCAAATCTTCTGCGTTGTCTTTATCATAATCACCCACAACCTTACGATAAACTGTTTTAAGTAAGAGTCGTGTTGCCACTTTGTCGTAGTCTGTGTCGTTTTGAACGTTTTGTAGAGCTGCATTTATTGTCGCCTGATCTATTTCGTCGGTAGTGATGCCATTATATAGAGTAAGGTTTGTTTCAGTCGCGATTTGTGTCACCATTCCGATTGGATCAAGCATATCTTTACACGCGCGCTCAATTGATCTGTTTATTTTATCTGCATTAAAAGATTCTACCGCTCCGTCGCTTTTTTTTATTGTGATAGACATGTGTGATTTGAGAAAATAAAGTTTGGATAAAGACTGTCGTATTATTTTACATTAAAAAGTGAGCGAAAAATTGTGGATAAGTCCTTTTTTGGTGGTCACGATATAAGAAAAAGATAATGTAAAGATGACCTCCAAATGAGCCATATACAGCAAAACAGATTTGGAGCTTTTTTGAAAAAAATAAAAAAAATATGAAGATTTTGGGGAAATAAAGACAAAACAGGCGCTTTTCTTGCGAAAAGCGCCCGTGATTGAACATGATCAGAACAAATATCAAACTTTATTTCTGTCCGATTTTTTATAACTGGTAATTACTGAAACCGCCGCCAAAATTTTAATGGCGCAGTAAACAAGATCAACTTCCCACCAACGATGTTGATTGGACGCTGATACTTGATCGTGATGATGGTTGCTATGCCATCCTTCGCCGCCAGTGAATATCGCGACCCACCAATTATTTCTTGACTCGTCGTCTGAGGGATAGTTTTGATAACCCCAAACATGTGTCGCAGAGTTTACGAGCCACGTCACATTCCAGAAAATAACAGTCCGCACAAGAACTGCCCACACTACGAAACTAATTCCGTTTTGATAGGGATCGACTTCTCCACCGAGACTTACACCAAACAAGAATCCGATGAAAAAAATAATCACAACATGGAGTGCCCAAAAAAATGTCCACAGATTGTATTTGTGCATAAGCACATTAAAACCGTCCTTCTGTAGATCTCGTGTATTTTGATACACGTTTGCACCCTCAATTGCTGAATTAAAAAACAAAAGCCAACCAACATGAGCCCACAAAAAATTCACAAGTGGCGTATGCGGATCAGGCTGTGTATCCACCTTTTGATGATGGCGACGATGCGTGGAAACCCACCAGAGCATAGATCCTTCCAAATTGCATCCGCCCAAAATGCACAAAAGTCTTGAAAACCAAGACCGACAAGTAAAACTCTGATGCGTGAAAAGTCGATGATACCCCATTCCAATTCCTCCCCAACCAAGGATTGGTATTAAACCAATCATCATATAAAATGCTGGCCAAGAAAAGAAACTTGGAATAAGCCCAAACAATGCAAGAAAACCTCCAACAAAAACAATGAGGTGAAGAGCGACTATGAAAATCGCGCTTCCCCATTTTACTTGAATCGTGCCTTCTGGCACCTGAAGCGGATCCACCCGAGATGGATCTCTGATCGATTTGTTAGAACTATTCATGACCGACCTCCTGTGGAAAATGTTTTATGCGGAAAATCAAAGAACAACGCAAGTTTAATTATATCACGACCATGTCTCCTATCTTTATGTTGTGTTTTTCGGTGAAACCTGCGTTGAGTTCAAGAACGTAAAGCGCAGGAGTGCGAGGATAAAAAACTGTCGGAAAAGTGTCTGGAGAAACGGCTTGTTTTATGTCTATTATCTTGCCTGAGGCGTCAATCCACACTATATCTATAGGGAAATTCATGTCTTTCATCCAAATCCCGACATCTTTTGGCTCGGTCCAGATGAAAAGTAGGCCTGTATTTTCGGCGAGCGAGGTTCGCCTAGATAAACCGAGCACTCTCTTTGCGTATGTGTCAGCCACTTCTATATTTATGTGGGTGTTGTTTATTGTTAGGAAATTTTTGACCTGAGATGGAGCGAGTGCAAGATGTTTTGGTATTAGAAAATATATTATGGCAAAACAAACCAACAAACAAAACACAAAGTATTTAAAAAGGGTACAGATTTTTTGAAGCTTAAAAAATCCTGAAGCGCTCGGCTTGACAGCCTCGCGACCCCTTTTTGAAACACTTTCTGTTTTGTTGTCAAAATCATTTGTCATCTTTTTTTGGATCAAGAGTAAGACACACAGAATTTATGCAATACCGCTGACCAGTCGTGGTTGGGCCGTCTGGAAACACATGACCAAGATGCGCGCCACAGTTTTTACAAAGCACTTCTACGCGATTTATTCCGTGTTCAGCGTCCTGCCGTGTTTCAATATTTTCATTTGAAATCACATTATCAAAACTCGGCCAGCCCGTGCCAGAATCAAATTTTGTATCAGAAGAAAAAAGTTCTTGTCCGCACGCGACACATTTGTAAACACCTTTTTCTTTTGTGTGAAGGAGCTCGCCAGAAAAAGGCACTTCAGTTCCCTTTTCGCGCATTACACGATATTGTTCGGGAGTCAGTTTTTCTTTCCAGTTTTTGTTTTTGTCGGTGTTTTTATTTTCCATATTTAAAGTATATCAAACAATCAGCGGAACTTTTTGTAGCGAAAACAACCAGTCGTGGTAGCTTTGGTAAAGCTCGTCAGCACTTACCCATTTACAGCGGAGGTTTGGGGACATGTTACTTTTTGGCTCGCGCGGAACGAAAAGCGTCGTCAAAAATCTCATAATAATCTGCGTAAATGTATTTCTGTCCATAGTCTGTATCGTGAAGAGGCTCAAGTATTTCTAAATCTTTGAGTCGTTCTATTACGTTGTATGCTCCTTGCGGAGTAAATCCTGTCCATTTCATTATTTCTGCAACACCAACTATGGGCTGACCGAAAAGTTTACGGACAATTTCTAGAGTAGATTCTGCTGATTTTTTTCCTAACTTGTGCATTTTAGCAAAATCACGATCTCGCAGTATGGTTATATTATCACACACATTAATTGCAGACTCCGCAATCTCCGCCACACCTTCAAGAAAAAATGAAAGCCATCCGTCAATATCGGAATCTTCATCATGGTAGGCCTGTAGCTTTTGATAGTAAAGTTTTTGATATTTCTTAAAATAGCTTGCGAGATATAAAACTGGCAATTCCAAAATGCCAGTATGATGCATATACATAGTAATAAGCATACGTCCTGTGCGTCCGTTTCCATCTGTAAAAGGATGAATGGTCTCAAACTGGGCATGAATGAGTCCGGCTTTTACAAGAGACGGATAATCATCTTTTGCATGAATAAATTTTTCTAAATCATTAAACGACTTATGCATATCTGCTTGCGCTGGTGGAACGAAGGATGCGTCCATTGAAGTTTTACCTCCAATCCAATTTTGTGAAAGACGAAATTCTCCTGGGTAGGCGTGCTGAGTTGAACGTGCGTCAGTCATAAGCTTTTGATGTATTTCGCTAATTAATCTAAGTGAAATCGGAAAGGTTTTTGCTCTCTCCATACCATAATTTACCACTTCAACATAATGAACAATGTCATCAACATCTGAATGTAGACGAGACTTTTCTTCGGTGACTGGGGCAGCAACAGCGTCCTGAAGAGTTGCCTTGGTACCTTCTATTTGACTTGAATAGGTCGCGTCTTTTTTTGTAAACATCATAAGAAAAAATTCTTTGTCTGGCAGTAAGCGTGTAATGCCGTCGAGTTTTCCTATAAGCCGAATAGCTTCTTCATGCTTTTTGTAAAGTTTTGGAGTTATTACAAAACCACCCTCGCATGCCATGCATTTTTATTGAGTCAGTGGCGAGTTAGTTTCAGGAGTAGGGCTCTTTACAAAAGTTTTAAAGTCGTGGTGTTTCTCGTCGACGCAGTCGCAAGGCACCAACTCATGCGTGTGATTGGAGCAATCAGCCGAGCCACACACACCGGTGACTTTTGAAACGCCCTTGCATCCACCGAGGCAGATGTAGTGTGTAGGGGTCTGACTCTGTATAGTTGTATGTTCCATATGCTTGTAGTATAGCAAAATTAAGAATAGCTACAAATTTTTTATTTCGTATCAATATGATTCCACGCAAAACCCTTGTCTCCATACACTTTTTTACCTGGGTTTAAAATAGCAAGCGGGTCAAAAATATCTTTTGTCTTTTCAAAGAGACGTACGATCTCAGGGGTAAACATCTGCGAAAGGTACGAAGTACGTAAAAGTCCGTCATTATGTTCTCCAGACATAGAACCTCCATACTGAAATACGAGAGTATAGACTTCATCCATGAGTGTATGGAGAGTCTTAACTATTCCTTCTTTATGAATGTCAATAAGCGGAATAATATGAAAGTTTGCATCTCCCATATGTCCGGCTACAGTATAAATAAGATCATATTTCGAAAAAATAATTTCAAGTTTAGCGTTGAAAGAATAGCTAGATATTGTTGATGTCTTTGTCGAGAAGCAGACCGCCAAAATACCAGGTCGTCCTGTGTTTAATGAAATGGTAGCGAGAATGGAAGCGGGCGAAGCGTCTGGTATTTTGGCGTGGCCCCCCGATAGACTTGCGAGAAATAGTGTTGATGGTGGAAAAATTATCTATCTCGTTGATACTGGAATAATTAACGAGATGAAATTTCCAACTTTTTGGTTTGATCCGACACCGCAAGGCAAATTTATGCTCTCAATCGCTTTTTCGCAATCCAAGTATTATGTGGACAATTTGTCGGAAAATATTAAGCGAGGTCATCGCAACAAAGTGAAAGACGGAATATGGCCTCAAATGGCTCCGCTTGGATATGTGAACAAAAATAGGGTTATTGTTCCCGATGAAAATATCGCACCTTTAATCAAGAAAACATTTGAGGCCTATGCAACTGGAAATTTCACTTTGCGACAACTCCGCGACAAATTTAATGAACTTGGATTGAAGCGAAAAAGCGGAAAGGAACTTGCGGTGTCGAATTATCAAAAACTTTTGAAAAATCCGATTTACACAGGGCTAATGCTTTACAATGGCGAAATCCACGAGGGCAAGCATGAACCGAAAAGTTTTTGAAATACAATATGGAATTGGCAAACGAGGAAACAAATGAAGAA